>JBBAKY010000179.1:0-5004 GCA_040403295.1 Arcicella sp. | reverse complement strand
ATGTTCAACCAAAATTTCTTACTGATGAAAACACAACAACTAATTATTTCTTTTAAGAGAATTCTAAAAAAACACGCCCCATTATTGGTAATTGCCCTTTTTACGTTATTTTTAGATTCCTGTAAAGTGAAAGAAACGGACGTTACGCCTGTTACTCCTGCAACGGATACGTCTCCTGCTAATAAATTTTCCGCAGAAGTTGCCACCAAATGGGCTGATTTACAACTTCAACTTACCAAAACCACAGCGGGTTATACGCCACCAGTTGCTTCTCGGGCGTATGCCTTAGGAGGTTTAACGATGTATGAATCCGTAGTGGGCGGATTACCAAATAATCAATCGCTTACGGGGCAACTATCCGCCTTAACGACGTTGCCTACCCCCGAAACAGGCAAAGAATATAACTGGGCTTTAAGTGCTAATGCTGCCGAAGCTACCATGATGCGAGCTTTATACGCTGAGGTTTCTCGTCCACAAGCGGTGGTGAATAAACGAGTTATCGATTCGGTAGAAGTGGTTTTGAAAAATTCTTATAAAGTAAACGTGGCGCAAGATATTGTAGATCGTTCAGAAAAATTAGGACAAGATATTGCCAATGCGATAGTTGAATGGTCAAAAACTGACGGTGGTCACGAAGGATATAAACGTAATTTTCCTGCAACTTACATAGTTCCCGTGTATGATGGAGCGTGGCAAACGACTGAAAATGGGCAAAAAATCCCGATGCAACCTACGTGGGGAGCTAATCGTACGTTTGTTCCTTCCAATCAAAATATGACAGTGCCAATGCCAATACCATTTTCTTCGTCCTTAGTATCGCCTTATTTCTCAACTTATTTTGAAGTTTATACCAAAAGTAAGTCATTAACGGATGAGGAAAAAGCAATTTCAGTGTGGTGGGCGGATAATCCAGTAGAAACTTTTACGCCTCCTGGACACTCGTATAATATTGCTAATATCGCCGTAAAACAAACAAAAGCTGGTTTAGGAAAAGCAGCAGAGGCATTTGCTCGTACGGGAATTACCGTAAATGATGCGTTTATTAATTGCTGGAAATGCAAGTTTAAATTTAATAATGAGCGTCCTTATACGATGCTCCGCAGAACAGTTGATGCTAACTGGAAACCATTTTGGCCAGCACCGCCTTTCCCAGGTTTCCCATCGGGTCACGCCACGCAATCAGGAGCCGTCTCAGCAGTTTTAACGGATTTCTTTGGTGATAATTTTGCCTTTGTGGATGATTCTCACGTGGGAAGAGGAAAAGATCCAACCACTGGTATTGCATTTAATGCCCGTTCTTTCAAAAGTTTTAATCAATTTGCAATCGAATCTGCTGATTCTCGTTTTTATGGTGGAATTCACACTCGCCAAGATAACGAAACGGGTTTGTCAGAAGGGCAGAAAATTGGTAAAAATGTAATTGCTTTGAAATTTAAAAAATAAAGATTCATTAAAAAAATTGCCAAATTTCAGAAGTTGGCAATTTTTGTTCTTTAATCAAAATAAACTTCTTTCTGTGGATTATTTCGATAATCAAACATCATTTTTATTTGTGAAAATACATTTCTCGGCTCTGAAAGCAGAGGGATATTTTCCAAACTAAAATATTGAATATCAGATGTTTCTGTGGTATCTTTTGAAATCTCACCACCAATTTTTTCACAGAGAATAAAAATCTTATAAACGTACCAACCTTCAGGAGGATGCGGATGATTTCGTTTATCGAAAATACCTAAAACTCTCACCGTTTTAACATCCAATCCTGTTTCTTCTTGTACTTCTTTTACAGCTACTTCCGCAGGCGTATAACCCACATCTGCCCAACCACCTGGGAGCGACCAACGGCCATCTACTTTTTCTTTGACCATCAAAATTTCTCCCGATTCATTAAAAACGACCGCTCTAATATCCACTTTTGGCGTTTGATAACCGTCTCTTTCTTGGGTAAAAAGATTGCCAATTTTTTCGATGGGTTCATCCGTTAATTGCCCCAAAATCTGGACACTAATATCCGCTATTTCTTGGTAACGTTCACGGTCAAAAGGTTTGTCATCGCTGTAAAAAATGCCCGCTTGAGCGATTGATTGTAGGCGTTTAGCGATGGAAAGGAGGGTGGTATTTTGCATAAGATTATTTTTTTTGCAAATTTAGCGTAGCTAAGGCTTTAACTGTTATTATTTCATATTATTAAAATATTTTAAAGACTACAAAATGAAAAAGAATATCGAATTATTAGAACCAGACCGTATTTATCACCTTTACAATCGTGGAATTAATGGCGATAATATTTTCAAAGAAGAACGAAATTATTCCTATTTCTTAACAAAATACGCTCAATATATCGAACCAATTGCGGAAACTTTTGCTTATTGTTTACTCAAAAATCATTTTCATATTGCCATTAGAACAAAAAGTGAAGATGAGATAATTGATTTTTATGTGAAGAAAAAGACGAAAAACGTTTCGGATAAGGATGAGAACGTTGGCAAGGTTCAAAACCTTGCCAACGTTAAACCTTTCAAAGATGAGAATATCAATATACCTTCTGCGTCACACATAATTAGTAAACAATTTGCATTTTTATTTAACGGATATGCACAAGCTATTAATAAAGCCAATAATCGAACAGGCGGACTTTTTGAAGAACCATTTCGCCGAATTTTAGTAGATACAGATGCTTATTTTACAGAATTAATTTATTACATTCATTTTAACCCAGAAAGGCATGGCTTTGTAAAAGATTTCAGAGCATATCCTCACTCATCATACCATTCACATTTAAGTAAAGCAATGACAAGGTTAAGACGGGAAGAAGTTTGGGATTGGTTCGGAAATAAAGACGAGTTTGAAAAATTCCATACTGGGAATCCAGATTTGAATAATTTGAATAAATTTATTCTTGAATTTGAATGAAAATAAGCTGTCACTAAAACGTCGTCAAGTTTCAACCAACCGGGGAGGAACTTGACGACGTTAAAACGTTACTTAAATTTACTCTAATTCGCTTTTGGAGCTTTATAATTCAACGGTCTCCAAGTATTATTTTTAGAATTTATATCTGGGAAAACGTGGTCAGGGTCAATGGTTACTGACTTTAACGGTAAAGTTGTCGTACTCTTGAATGTCCAAGAACCACCTCGTTGCCAAATTTCAATGGGTAATGTAACTCTTTCTTTGGTACCTCCCGCCATTTCCATTTCAACGATGGCAGGCATAGCTAATTTTTCCAAGTTTTCAATCGTAATAATTGCCCCGTTTTTTGGGTCTTGTTCAATGTATTGCACATCTTTTACCGATTGGTCGAGTTTCCACGTTTCATAAAACCAACCTCTCCAAAACCACGATAAATCTTCACCAGCGGCATCTTCCATTGTTTTAAAGAAATCATGAGGTGTTGGATGTTTAAATGCCCAACGCTTAATGTATTCACGGAAAGCATAGTCAAAACGTTCTGGTCCAAGAATTTGCTCACGCAACATTTTTAATCCTAAACCTGGTTTGTAATAAGCTTCAAAACCCAATCCGTTTGGTTGAATTACGTCTGGAATATTCATAATTGGCTCAGCAGACTCACGAAATAATTGCTTCGACATTTGGTGCATATCAATTTTTGCTCCTTTGTATTCGCCATTATTAAAGCCATCGGTTGAATAAAAATTGATAAAAGTATTAAAACCTTCATCCATCCAAGCAAATTTGCGTTCGTTTGAACCCACAATCATGGGAAACCAGTTGTGCCCAAATTCGTGGTCAGTTACGCCCCAAAGGCTTTCTCCTGAACTATTACTACCGCAAAAAACAATTCCTGGATATTCCATTCCACCCACAACTCCCGCCACATTGGTTGCCACAGGATACGAATATTCGTACAGCCATTTCGAGTAATATTCAATGGCTCCTTTCACGTATTCAGTCGAGCGTGACCAAGATTTATTTCCATCTGATTCAGAAGGGTAAGCCGACATTGCCAATGATTTTTTACCGCTTGGTAGATTTATTCTGGCTGCATCAATGATGAATGCTTTTGAAGAAGCGAAAGCCACATCACGAGCCATCGAACAACGGAATTTCCACGTGATTTTACCCTCTTTTTTCGGACGAGAATTTTCTTTGCCAACCTCATCTTTCTCGATAATCATAACTGTTTTGTCGCTATTTGCGGCCTCAGCCAAACGCTTTTGCTGTTCAGAAGTCCAACATTCAGTTGGGTTAGTCAATTCTCCCGAACCTACCACAATATGCGTTGAAGGCACCGTAACGGCATATTCAAAGTTGCCATATTCCAAGTAAAATTCGCCCGCTCCTAAATATGGAAGCACGTTCCAACCTTCGATATCATCATACACGCACATGCGTGGATACCATTGGGCGAGTTCAAAAACAGTTCCATTTTTGGCCTCTTGTGTACCCATACGGTCAGAACCATATTTTGGGATATTGAAAGAGAAAGTTACTTTAATTTTTGCGGCACCAGTTCTTTCCACCAAAGGCGAAGCCAACTTGATTTGCATGCGGGTGTCAGTTACGTAAAAATCAGCGGGTTTTCCATCAATCGTTACCGATTTTACTTGGTAACCACCCTCAAAACTTGTGTTGCCAAAACGTCCACCCGAGATTGGCGTTGTCAATCCACCCCGAGATTTTGTGTTGAATTGGTTTTGGTCTAACTGTAGCCAGAGGAAATTTAATTTATCGGGAGAAGCATTTTTATAGGTAATCTCAACGTCCCCATCCACAATATTTTTAACATCATCTAAAGAAACATTGATTTTATAATCAGCCGAATTTTGCCAATAATTGGCGCCAGGTGTTCCTGAGCCACTTCGAGTAGGCGTTGAGAGGGTGTAATTGAACAAGGGATTGAACAAATCATATTGACTATAATTTGACTTTTGTGGGACTTGTTGGGCCATAGACCCAAATGTGCCAAGCAGGGCGGTGGCAGCAAAAAATAGTTTTTTCATTCCTTAATGTATTTGCGTAAATAATTTTAAATCACAATAT
>JBBAKY010000178.1:0-5039 GCA_040403295.1 Arcicella sp. | reverse complement strand
AGAATTACTAAATCAAAGGATTTATCTTCAAAAGGCAATTTATAGCCATCAAAAAGCTGGGCTGATTTGAGGAGTTCGATATTTTTTTCGTTGATTTGAGCTATGCCGCTTTCCGAAATTTCAACGGCATGAAGTTCATCGGCAAAATAATTTTCACTCAATAATTTCAAGATACTTCCATCACCAGCTCCTACTTCCAAGACTTTTTTGAAGGGTTTTCCTGCAGTTATTTCGATGATATTTTTATACTTTTGTTTTGCCCCCAATTGCCTCCAAATCGCAGATTCGCTGGAATATTGGTCTTTGTATGCTTCTTGAAGATTCTGATTGACGGATACTTGCATGGTGATTATTTTATTATCGGTACCCAAAAATATTCAATTGTAAATCCATTAAATCATTACCTTTATAACGATGATTAGTAAGCGGTTCTTTGCGGTCTTGAGCTGAATTAATGAAATATCGAAAGCCATTTTTTGCCAAAATATCCAGAATCGTTCCTAATTCTTGGGCTTGTTCTGGAAAGGCGTGATATTCTACAAAAATATTTTCAACGTGACTTAATGAATTTGCACAATCCTTCAAAACTGCCGTTTCTGCTCCTTCAATATCCATTTTGAGCATGGCAATTTTTGGGGTATTTTCAAGAATATTTTTCAGGCTGATTGATTCTACTTTTGTCTTTTCGCCATCACCAAAAATCGAATTGCCATCAGAACCTTCCGAAGCAAATTCAATGCCTTTATCGTTAATCCAAACGGCTTTACTGACGACTTCGATATCCGTTAAATTATTGTTTTTTAAGTTTAATTTCAGGATTTCCGCAATCTTTGGATCAGCCTCAAAAGCAGTTATTTTTGCATTGGGATATTGCCGTTTAAAAAAAGCAATACTCGAACCAATATTTGCCCCACAATCTAATATAACTGGCTGATTATCAAGAGTTTTAAACTTGTAAAATTGCTCCACAAAAATCTCTTGAAACTGAAAAAGAAACGACATACAATCAGGAACTTGAAAGGTAAATCCTTGAAATTCTATTTGTCGTTCTTCGTAGCGTTTTGCGTCACCATATTTTCTAAATAGGTTCAACAATTCTCTGCTTTCAGGCGTGCGAAATGCGTGATATGGTTCTTTGAATATGTATTTTAAAACAAACATTAGCTACAGTAATTAAACGCTTTTTGATAATTTTCTATCACAACATGAATATTAACTTCATCTCTGATAATTTGGCCAGAATTTAATCCCATTTTTCGGGTTTTTACTGGGTCAGACAAAAGTACGGTTAATTTTTTAAATAAATCTTGTGCATTTCCATCTTCAAAAATATAGCCATTATAACCGTCTCTGACCAATTTTTTCTCCGTTCCGTCCGCTACCGCACATACGATGGGTTTATCGAAACACATCGCATCGTTAATGGAAAGTCCGCCCATACCTGCTAATACGTACACGAGCGAAGCATTGAAATACTGTCCGAGAATTGTCATTTCATAAACTCCCCCCGTGAACACTACATTTTGTTCAATTCCTAACGCAATTACTTGATTTTTAAGACTTTGCTCTTCTGGTCCAGTTCCAACAATAACTAATTCTGCCGTTGGAAATTGGCTTAAAAGTTGGTTAAAAACATTAATTAACATATCAACTCGTTTCCATTTCACCAATCTACCCACGTGTAAAAGTCTAAGTGAATTTTCGGGTAAAATGGTATTTATGCCTTCAATTTTTGCTTTATCTTCTAAGATTAAATCAGTATCAGGGGAGTTGTAAATGACAAAAATTTTCTCTTTTGGTACACCATAACTACCAAAAATCTCGTAAGCTTCTTCCGTATAATCCACGTGAGCATCCACTAAATTAAAGGCTCTTTGGTAAGAATATTTCAATAAGGAATACTTCAATTTAAAACCCAGACTGTTAGGTTTCAGATTCGTTTGCATGGTTTCAGAAGCCACGCCACCTTTAGCATAATAATCAAGCGCTTCCTTGAATTTGGGAATATTAAAAGGTATCTCTTTGAGAATCAACTTAATCCCCATTTTTCTAATTTTCCAAAGTAGTAGCGGATTATAAACAAATGCTAAAATATAAGGCCAAATGGTAACGATAACATCTGGGCGTTCTTGTTCAATCGTTTCTAAGAAATTCTTGAAAAATGGTTTGCCCCAAAGCGTTTTATATTCTTCTAAAAAGTGAACTTTAAATTCAATCCCATCAAGGCTTTGGTGCACGCCCGAGCCAACTGTTTTACCTCCCGCTTTTGGGGCAATTACCACAATTTCTTGACCATCAATGCGATTCAGACGATTGAGGACTAAATTATAATAATGGGGTAAACCTCCGAAGGTAAATAATATTTTCATGTTTTATTTTTTAAGCAACTTTCTCAAGAATGTTTCAAGCGTTATATTCAAATCTTCCGACACTTTCAGCCACAAAACGCCTCCGCCAAAAATTACTAAAATGGTTGTTGACTTTATAAGAATGGTTAGTAGGGTCAGGAAGAAACTACCTTCAAAATTAGGTAGTAAAAGTGTTATTACGAAAGTAAAAATTCCTAATAAAATCACCTTAATGGTTTGACTTCCAAAAGGTTGTAGATTTATTTTTTGTTTAATGAAGCCAAATTTTATTAGATTATAGACCATTCCAGAAATCAACATGGCTAATGCTGCACCGTTGTAACTATACAAAGGAATTAGGATTAAATTTGCTCCTAACAAAATCACAAATCGAACTACGTAAAGCAATAAATCGTATCGAAAATAAGGTGAGTTTTTCAGAATTTCAGAATTCAAGCCCGTTGCCATGTCAAAAAGGCTGTATAAACCAACCATCAAAACGACAAATTTGCCTTTTTGATAGATTTCTGAATGGGGAATAATTTGAAAAATGGAATCAATATTACACCAAATTCCTAAGAACAAAAAAGTACCGACAATCAATAAATTTAGGGCTGATTTTTGATAAATCTCGCCCACGTGTTCGAGGTCATTATTTCGCCAAGATTCCGCCAAAAGTGGGTCACTGATGGATGCAATGGCATTTTTAGGAATGGCAATCACCAATCCAATACTCAAAGCAATGTTGAAAATAGCAGTCCGTTCGAGTCCTCCCGTGTAGGCGGGAAGCATCAATTTTTCAATATGGGGCAGGATTGTTGCCGTTGCACCACCTAACATCGTCCACAAACCATACTGATACATTTCCTTAAAAATGGGTTTTCTAACGAACCTAAAATCAAGTTTAAGATAGAATTTACCTAAGATTTTGATGTAAATTAACAGGAAACAAACCGCCAGAAAATACGCTAAAATAATGCCTAAAATTAGTTGATTGAAAGAAATATACTGAAATCCGAAGAGTAAAGCCAATACCGAATTGGTGGCTTTCAAGAATATTTCTCGGACTATGGCAGGCACAACTATACGGAGATGAACTTTACTATACGTCTCCAAAATGGTTTGATAAATCAAGAAGAAAGTTATGACGGGGAATGTCCAGTAATAATTGACTAACAAGGGTGAATTTTTGATATAAGCTACTTCAAAAGAGGGTTTTAAACCAATATAAACCAATAAAAAAGTAATGAATCCCACAAAAGGGGCAAGTAAAAGATAGCCCAAAAAACCGTTATGTTTCTGTTCAGAATCGGCAAAATGATTGAAAAACCGTACGCCAACATGGGGAGTTCCTAAGTGGGCAAAACCCGCAAAAACCAATGGGAAACTCGTGAGGGCAGTATAAAGTCCTAATTGTTCGGTGGTGAGGAATTTATTATAAAGAAATAGTACGTTGAGCGTACCAATTGCCACGCCTACGTAGGTTACAACCGAATTTTTAATGCTTTGACGAATGATGATGCCCATTTATTTCTTTCGGTAAATTGCTACCGCCGTAACGCCTTGATTGTTGAAAACAGAAAGACTTTTTACGATGAAACGGGTAGTGATATGCACTAATTTTGACAATAAATTATCACCCATTACATTCTGTAACCAAACTTTATAAATTGAACCTCTGTGTAAACGACTAACGGGCTGATTCACGATTTCGACAATTTCCAAATCGTATAGTTTAGCGACATAAGCCAATGAATCAGCATCCCAAAGCAACATATGATGGGGTGGCAAATTCAAGGTATGGTAAGTATCTTTTCTGAAGTAATAGGAATGATTATTGGGTACACCAATGGCCAATAAACCGCCTTTTTTCAAGCATTTGACCGTATCTTTCAAAAAATCACCTACTTCATTTACGTGTTCAAATAATTGAAAAGCACATACACTATCATAACTTTCAGGATGATTCTGAGCGTGTTCTTTGATGGTTTCATTTAGGATACTGACACCCATTTTCTTCCCTTCTTCGATGGCTTCTGGGTTGAAATCTAAACCCGTTGGGATTGCTCCTTTTTCAATGAGTTTTTCTAAAAAATATCCTCTTCCACAGCCAATTTCAAGCACTTCCTCATTGGGTTGAATTGCTTGAATTACCTTCTCGTGTTCCCAACGCCACAGGTTGTAATAGCCCTTGTAATTTTGAGCTAATTCTGCATAAAATTCCCCATCACTCACAACTGAGAATGGATAATAAAATCTTAGCTTAGATTCTTGGCATTGATAAATGCCTAATTCTGAAACATTCTCGAAAAAGCGAGAAACGTCAGTATTTAATTCCGCTTGATACTTATTTTTGACTTTTTGAATGTCTAAAACTTGCTCTTTTTCAACGTTGCTTTTACCCGTAAGTGGTGAAATGACAGTGGACATATTTTTATTTTTCTAAAATTTCTCTTAACGTTTGTACTCGTTTACTCATTTCGTAATTTTCTTCAATATGCTTGCGAGCGGCTCTACCCATTTTACCCGCTAATTGTGGGTCTTGGACTAATTGAATCATATAGTCTGCCATCGTTTCCCAATCTCCTTCCTCAACCAAAAAACCTGTTTCTCCGTGAACAACAGCATCTTTTATCCCTGCGTGACGGGTACTGACGATGGGTAAACCTGTGGCGGAGGCTTCGAGGATTG
>JBBAKY010000177.1:0-5049 GCA_040403295.1 Arcicella sp. | reverse complement strand
TTACTATGGGTTGATACGGAGATAATCTGGAAAAGTAACGATTAATACTATTTTTCAAAAAAATACGCTTAAATGTAAAACTATCAATTTATGATAAAAATAAAGCTATTTAAAATTATCTAATTAAAAACTTCAACTTGTTTATTTTGTAGCGTACTTAATGGGAATATGGTTTGAGAATCGCCCGTTGAGAGGGTAATTGACGTAATATCCATGGTTAAAATTTCACCTTTCACGCCGTCAATAGCAATCACTTGACCTTCTTTAAATTTATTTTTAGAGTAAAAACTCGACAAAATATTCGATAAAACATCTCTCGAAGCCATGCCATATCCAACGGCAAAAGCGAAAATTACCCCACCGATTATTAGGTTAAAACTTGATTCTAACAAACTCGTTTCAATGCCTGCTTGTTTCAAGGCGGCAATTACCACGATGATTAAGAAAAATGAGAAAACGATACTGCCTAATAATTTTCCAGAATCAATTTTTAATGATTTACAGATATTTACAACCGCATTTTTCATCGCATCTGCAATCATAATTCCCACAAAGATCATAATGGCAGCCACAATCAATTTCGGAATCAGATTGACCAAGGATGTAACCATATCAGTCAAGGCTTTCATGCCTAAAATGGCGGTTGAAAGGGTGGCAAATATGAGAAGTATGTAGTAATAAAGAACGGTAGGAATAAAAGTGCTAAACTTGATTTCACCCATTTTTTTGATAATGTCAATTTCGTTGAGTTTATCCCCCAATTTATCCACACCGGCTTTTTCCAGACCTTTTTGAAGAATTTTTCTGATTAATTTGGTCATAAAAATACCAACCACTAATACGATGACGGCAGGGACGAAATTTGAAATAAATCCCGTAAGTTGTTCTAATAATTTTCGGAAAGTATCAATCAGAATATCTTGAATATTTGGCATGACTTAATGTTGAAATTTAATAGTTTGGTTAATTAAAATGGTTAATGTTACAACTTCTCATTTTCATTTCCGTTTGAAAATGAAGCAGTTAGGGCATTTATAAAATTGCCAACAAACAATTCAATGATGGTGGAAGTATTCCGAATGGTATCAATTTCAGAAACCAAGGCCTTTTTTAAATGTTCAGGCACTTTTCCATTGGGTTCAAGGAGTTTAAATGGATTTTCTTTTTCTGCCATATTTTTAGTGCTAAGTTAATATCGGAAAATATCATGCCGATATATGTTAAATCTCACGTTATTGCTTGTGTCTTTACAGACAATTGAAGTTTTCTGTGAAGACACAGACAACAACCATTCAAAATCTAATCATTCCAAAAGATCCAACTTGCGGTTTTTGCAATGATTACACCCCAGAACAATACGCCTTCCAGATAAATCTTGCGCAGTTTTTCTTTTGCCCGTAATAATCTCATTTTTACGGCACTTTCCGAAATATCTAATGAATCTGAAATCTCCTTGATGCTCAAATCGTCCTGATATTTCATCATCAGAATTGACTTCTCTTCGGGCAATATTTGCTTCATAGCTTTGTTCAATTTCTGAGCTTCGAGTTCAGCCATTTCCGAATCGTCATCATCGTCTGGCACATCAAAATTTTCCTCTAAACCAACTTCTGAATATTTTTTAGAGATACGAGTTTGGTCAATACAATAATTGTAAGTAATTGAATATAACCAAGTTGAGAATTTGGCAGTCTCTTTGTAGGAAGAAAGATTGAGGACTAATTTCAAAAATATATCATGCGTAAAATCTTCCGCTTTAGCATCATCTTTCACGAACGACAAGCACTTTCGATATACTTTATCGGAGTAGCGGTCATAAAGTTGCTCGAAATATAGATTTTTTTGTGTTTCTATAAAAAGAGCCACTAATTGCTCATCGGTAAGTTTTTTTACGTTCATAATTTATCTGCAACAGCGAATACAAACCAAAAATAACAAAAATATTTTATTTAGCCCTATCTTTACAAGCAATAAAATCACTAAATGTGCTTATGCTTAGCGCTTTAGATACTATTTCTTATCAATTAACCGTTCAATAATTAAAATTATCTCCATGAAAATATCAGTTCTATTGATTTGCGTCTATCTGTTAAGTAACTGTAAAAGCCATAAAAAACTGGTTGAAAAAAATAACGAAAATGTGGTACAAACGATTCAGCAACAAGTTTTTGAATTGGAACTGACACGCTGTTATGGAACTTGTCCAGCCTATAAAGTAGTAGTTTTAGAGAATGATAGTCTTGTCTATGAAGGATTAAAGTATGTAGCAAAGGAAGGAAAAATAACTAAAAAATTGCCTAAAGGTACTGTTAGTCAATTAGTTGAAAAATTTAGACAAGCTGATTTTTTTAAATTTGAAAATCAGTATACTTCAAATATGTCAGATTTTCCAACGACTTATATTTCGTTTACGGATAAGGGAGTTACCAAGAAAATTATGGATTATTATAAAGCACCAGAGCGTTTGAAACAATTGGAAATTCTCATTAGTAATTTGGTGCAAGATGAGGTAGAAATGAAAAATTAGGCGTAAAATTTAGCATTATTCTTGTATATTTAATAACTTTATTGGTATAAAAATCTAATAAAATCTTAATCTGAAACTTGATGTAAAAGCATTAAATATCCAGTAATTTTGTAAGCAATGAGCGGAATGATTCCAAAATATTATAAACGTAGTAGAGCAAAAGATTCTCTTGTAGGGAATCTTTTCTCTTTTCTAAACAATTTTATGAATACCAAACAGACACCCGAAGAAAAGCGTCGTCTTGAAAAAGTGATAAATAAGTCGTACGATGTAATTGAAAAATCGGATTATATTAGCCGAGATTTGAGCTGGCTAAAATTTGATGAGAGAGTCCTCGACCAAGCCCGTGATACTCGTCGAAATATTTTTGATAGGCTCAAGTTTTTAGCGATTACGGCTTCTAATTTGGATGAATTTTTTACGATTCGAGTTGGCTCTTTGTACAACTATATTGATTTTGGCAAAGAACGTACAGATTATTCTGGGTTAAGAGAAATTCCTTTCAAAAAAACCTTAATGGCTGCTACACAGGCATTTGTGGAAGAAAAGCAAAGGCTTTATCGTGAAGAGTTAGTACCTGAATTTGCAGAAAATGGTTTCAGAATTGTGAATATTTCTGATTTGAATGATGAAGAAACCGAACAAATTATAGATTATTTCAGTCTGACCATTTACCCGATGCTTACGCCTATGGTTTTTGATCATACGCACTCTTTCCCAAGTTTATTAGCCAAAACGTTGATATTTGGGGTGGTTACAAGAAGCGAAAATGAACGGAGCGAACTTGGCAAAAGCGAAAATCGTAAAATTAGTTTTGTTCAAATACCGCAGAACCTAAAACGCTTTCATATTATTGAAAGAGAAGACGAAACCCTTTTTGTTCCGATTGAGGAAATTATCCGTCACGAAATCTGGAAATTATATAAAAATGTAGAAATTGAAGCCGTTTCTTTATTTAGACTTACCAGAAATGGCGATTTTGATGTGGTTGAACACGAAGATTCGGAAACCGATTTTATTGATGAAATCAGAAAAAAGATTAAAGACCGTCGTTTGGGAAGAGTTACACGGGTAGAAATCGAATCGGGTTGTTCGGAATGGATGTTAGAAATGATGTTGAAACGTTGGAAAATTGACAAAAATGGAATTTTTCACAGCGAAAATTTATTAGATTTTACGGCATTTTGGCAAATTATTAAGCATCCAGAATTTAAATCGAAACAACCCGTTCAAAAATCATCGGTGCCAGCTTTGGGGTTAAATAGCCAAACGCCCGAAAATATTTTTGAAGCCATGAATGAGGGAGATATTCTTTTGCATCATCCTTATAATAATTTTGAGCCTGTTTTGCAACTGTTGGAACAAGCCGCCGAAGACCCGCAAGTGTTGGCTATCAAGATTACGCTTTACAGAATTTCTAAAAATTCTCGGATTGCGGATGCGCTACTTCATGCGGCTGAAAATGGAAAACACGTCTCGGTTTTGTTTGAGGTAAAAGCTCGTTTTGATGAAGAAAATAACATCCGTGAAGCCCAACGTTTATCAAAAGCCGGCTGCTTTGTTATTTATGGAATTCCTGGCTTGAAAACCCACACAAAATTACTGCAAGTTATTAGAAATGAGGGGGACAGAGTAAAAAGTTACGCCCATTTATCATCTGGAAATTATAATGAAGATACCGCAAAACTTTATACTGACATCGGACTTTTGACGACTGATGAAGTTTTAACCAGAGATATTTCTGAGTTTTTTAATGTTATTACGGGCCATTCACAACCTCATTCTTACGAGCGTTTAATCACCGCTCCGAGAGATATGCGGAAGCGTTTGGTGGAGATGATTCGGAATGAAGCGGATAACGCACGTGCAGGTTTGTCAAGCGGTATATGTCTAAAAATCAATTCGTTACAAGATAAAATTACGATTGACGAATTGTATAAAGCCTCACAAGTAGGCGTACCCGTAAAGTTGATTGTGCGAGGAATTTGTTGTTTACGACCGCAACGGAAAGGCCTTTCCGACAATATTACGGTTCGGTCAATTGTGGGAGATTTCTTGGAACATACCCGAATTTATTACTTCCATAACGATAACGACCCGAAAGTTTACGGTGGTTCGGCCGATATTATGGTTCGTAGTTTTGACCGCCGGATTGAATCGCTTTTTGAAATATATGCTGAAAACGTAAAACAACAGGCAATTCATATTTTGGATTGGAATTTGAAGGATAATATCAATTCTTATGAGATGCAGGAAGATGGTTCATATAAACATTGTGAATCGCCCGTTGAGTGTGGTATGGAACCTTTCGATATTCAGAAAAAGTTTTTTAAAGTGACCTTGAAAGAGGTGATGAAAGCAAAATTATTTGAGCAAGAAGAGGAGATTTTAGCGGTTGAGGAGGCTTAGAAAAAATAGACCACAGATAATAGAGATTTTACAGATTTGATTTGCACGGATAAACTTAAAAAATCTGACTGTGCTTTTAGGTTTGTGCTGTTGAATTTTTCCAAGAAAAAAGT
>JBBAKY010000176.1:0-5098 GCA_040403295.1 Arcicella sp. | reverse complement strand
AATTTTATATTATGTAGGGCGTTTGCAAAGCCTATCTATCTTCTACTCCTGTTCCGTTTTACTTTTCAAAAAATCCAATCCTTCTTTCATCAAAACTTCCTCACTTTCAAACATTTTTCGCCAAATATTGGCAGCGGAGAGTTTTTGACTGAATGCTTCTATGGAGATAACATCTTGATAATCAATGTCTTTGATGGCTTTGAAAACGCCTTCCCAATCCACATTTCCTTTGCCTGGCGTACTTCGGTCATTTTCGGAAAGTTGTACAAAAGCAATCCGATTACCCATTTGTCGGATGGCATTCCCAATGTTTTTCTCTTCAATATTAGCATGAAAAGTATCAAACATGATTTTACAATTCGGGCGATTGACTTCATCCACAAAACGAATTAACTCATCGGTACAACTGGTCAAATACATTTCAAAGCGATTCAAATATTCCAAACAAATCATCACGCCCATAGTATCAGCGTATTCGGATAATTGTTGGATGCCTTCCACACCCCAAGCCCATTCTTCTGCCGTAGCAGCTTGTCCCGTAAAAATGCCCAAAGCCGAATGAAAAGGCCCCATTAATTTATCCGAACCCAAAACTAAAGCACAATCTACGCAAGATTTTAGATAGTCTAATCCTGCTTGACGAATGGCTGGGTCTGGACTAATCAGATTGGTTTCTGCTCCGCAAAATGTATCGCAAACCCTTTCCAAACCCAAATCATCCAACTTCTTGCGCCATGCGTACCAATGTTCGGGATTTGGGTTGAAAATGGGTACTTCAACGCCATCAAAACCGATGGATTTAATGAGTTCTAAGGTCGGGAAAAGACTTTCATCTACTTGTGTTCCCCATAAAAGGAGGTTCATGTACTTTTTCATAATACAAATTTATCGTAAAATAGTGCAATAAAATACGCTTATTTTGATTAACTTTGACTGTATTTTGATATTTATTAAACGTATATCATTTTTTTAAGTAAAGAATAGCTTTTGAAAAATCCCTTGAATAAAAGCATTGATTCGCCCAATCATGCTTATACCATCCAACAATTAAGAGAAAAATATTTCGAACCGAATTGGCATTTTCACCCTCATTATCAGCTTTTTGTGGTTTTAGAAGGTACTGGAACTCGTTTTATTGGCGATAGTATCAAGCACTTTGAAACTGGAGATATGGTTTTTCTGGCGCCAAACTTACCGCATCTTTGGCGAAGCGACGATTGTTATTTTCAAGAAAATTCTGAATTATTTACGCATGGTATCGTGGTCTATTTTACGGAGGATTTTTTAGGAAAAGATTTCTTTGAAAAATACGAAATGATGAAACTCAAAACCCTTTTTGCCGAAGCAGGTAGAGGTCTGGAAATAAAAGGAGATTTGCAACAAAATATCTTTAAAATCATGAAGCAACTATCTGGTTTACAAGGATTTGAAGGGATTTTGAAGCTCTTAGAAATGCTTAATCTTTTGGCAAATTCTACGGAATACGAGCCAATTAGTAGCATCGGATATTCAAATCCTTATAAAACTTCGGAGACAGAAAGGATGCGAAAAGTGCATGAATACGTGATGCAAAATTACCGAACTTCGCTTCGTTTAGATGAAGTTGCTTCTTTGGCGGGAATGGCAACGGCAGCTTTTTGCCGATATTTTAAGGCAAGAACCAATAAAACTTTTTCGGATTTTGTGAGTGAACTTCGGGTGGGTTACGCCTGTAAATTGTTGATGGAAAATAAGTTAGGGATTACGCAAATATGCTACGAAAGTGGCTTCAACACGCTTTCTAATTTCAACAAACAATTTAAAGATTTGCAAGGAAAAACACCTTCGGAATATCGGGGAGCGTTTAGGTAAGGGAGCATCCAATTAATTAAATACCCTCATTTGCCGTTCAACTTCCCGAAAGTTTTAAACTTTCGGGAAGTTCCACCGAAGTGGGTATATTTAAATTTAGAAGCTCCCTAATTTGTCATTCTATCGCTAAAATCTCCGCTTCTTTTCCTCTAAAATTAAATTTATCAGCCACCATTTTGCCCATCAATAATGCCCCAATGGGCGACTGAGGCGAAATAATCATGATTGGTTTTTCGTCAATTTTTACTTGCCCAATGCTTACAGAAAGAAAGAAATCGCCCATAGAAGTGCTTATAAATGCCCCCAAAGCCCCTTTTTTAAAATCAATATTTCCATCAATTCGTTCAATCAATTTTCGTTCTTCACGGGTTTGCTGATACATACGAGCGTGCATATCACGGTCGAGATGTCCCATTGCTCGTGAGGTTTCGTATTTATCTCCTGCCGATGATTTTGACTCTCCGTTGGCCGATTCTTGGGCGGCATTCATCGCATCCAAAGAAGTTTGCATTCGTTGGTCTAAATAGGTTTTTACGTATTGAAGAATGGTTGATTTCACGGTGTTTATTGGTGAGTTGTGATTGAGTGAAGTAGTGATTTTGGATTTTGCTTGTGTTAATAAAAATAAATCGGATTAATCTCAAGATTTGGAGGATAAATCACTATTTCACAATTCACAAAATCACCTAATTATTTAAAGCGTCTCTCTCCGAATCATATAAAACGGATTTTTTACTTTGATTTTTATATTGTCCAACATTAAAGCGGCGGCCGTTCTGCCCATCGTTTCAAAATCGGTGGTGATTACGGTAATTCCCAATAATTCTTTCAAAGTTGTTTCATTGAAAGAGATAATTCCGATGTCTTTTCCAACGATAAGACTGGACATTCGGGTTTTCTTCACTAATTCTGCCAAGTCGGTTTCTTCCACCACCACATAAACCGTTTGTGCTTGTAAAATTTCGTTTTCAACGCTCTCTTTTATCATAAATTCTTTCTGCGAATTGACGCAAAAATACCGAACTCCCCGCACAATTTCGATTGGATAATTACCATCACTCGGAAAAACCAAAACCACTCTTTGGTATTTTATCATCAAGTCATTGGCATCTTCCAAAGCCTCGGCAACGTCTCTTTCAAAATCTTGATAAACCGTTAAACATTCATGCTTGAAATCAGGCAAATCTTTATCCAACAGAACTAATTCATCCTTCGGGATTTTTTCTAATACCTTGATTGCTAAGTTTTTATCAGATTCTGGGAAAAAATGAGGCATCACAACGTAGTAATTGTATTTCCCCAAATTTTTATCAATAATTTCTTCAAAAAGTCGAGCATTATAGTGGTGGATTTGTAAATCTACGGAAGCTTTATCACCCAAAACTTTCAAAAAAGCGTAGTAAATCAATTTTTTATAAGAGCTTAATTTATTGAAAATTAGCAGAATTCGCATTTTTCTACTTTCGCCACTATTCACATAATAACCTTTTCCTTGAACGGACGTAATGAAACCTCTTTCTCGCAATTCACGATAAGCTTTTTCGACGGTATCACGGGCCAAATAATACTCTTCACTGAGTTCAGAAATGGAAGGTAATTGCTCGTTTTTCTTCAAAACATTGCGCTCAATATCTGCCATTACTGACTCAATAATCTGTTTGTATTTGGGCGTTTTATCGCTTGGATTTAAGTTTAATTTGTACATTTTTGGTGGGGGATTTTCAGAATGTAAAACTAACGATAAAATACTAAATTTGAGGCAAACTGGTCACCGACCTTTGATTGACGTGATTTCTATTCTGTAAGCTTTTTAATTTTGAATAGCCTTACTATTCAAAAAAACCTTTAGAGGTTTTCATAATCTGGTCAATTAAATGATGCTGCTTCAAAGCATCTTCAAAGTTACTTGCTTCTGACGTACCATTCCTTTTGTCACTTGCATAGGTGGCATAGAGATATAACACATCTTTTACACTGGCATCTAAATGAGAACCTATATTCAATTGATATTCATCGGGTATTGGCAGAATAGAAAGAGATATTCCTTCACCATTAACACCTTCAATAAGGTTGTCTTCTTTGTTCCCAAAAGAAAGAAGATTCGTTACTTTCAACACTCCTTCTGTACCAGTTATGTCTATTTGAAGTCCAGTACAGTGTTTTTGACCGCCTTCTATTTGAATTGAAAACAAGCCACCATTTTCCAAAGTACCAATAATCATTGCTTCGTTCGGATTTGTGGTTGGAACTTGTTCACCAGTTTCTATGATTGTAAAGAATGGAAATTGATTTTCAATCACCGAAGTCAATTTTTTCGGAAAACCAGTTGCCTGAAAAAGCATATCCATAAAATGACCTCCATAAATAGAAAGTACGTGTGAAAAATTGGAAGCGTGAAAAGCCCAAGAATGTTTTTCGGACATCAACGGTACAAAAGCATCCGCACTAACAGTCATTCGAGCAGACCTGATTTTTCCTACATATCCTTGCTTAACTAAATCTCGCATATATCTTGCACTGGGTCCCAAACGCCTTTGCAAACCCACAATGTGTTTTACACCTTTTGCTTCAGCCAAAGCCAGCAATTCTTCTGAGTCGGCAGTATTGGTAGTTAGAGGCCATTCACTATAAACATCTTTACCTGCTTCAATGACCATTTTAACAAGTCGGAAATGTTCGGGAGCAGGAGCTAAAACTGCAACAAGGTCAACATCAGGATGGTTAACCATTGCCTGTACATCATCAAATGCAAGGCGAATATTGAACTCTTTTGTATAGGCTTCTGCGATTTCTTTTTTACGACTCGCAACAGCAACAATCTCAAAATCTTCCTTCAAAGATTGTAGTGCAGGAATATGACCGTATTTTGCCCAGCCACCTAAACCAATAATTCCTACTTTAATTTTTACTTTTTCCATTTTTATATTATTGTTTATCGTAATGTGAGTTTTTAGCAAAAGGCATTTATTAAATTAATGATTCAAGCTAAATACTGTCGGAAAAATTAACTTCATAAATTTTAAGTGACTGTGTAATCAATGTATCCAAGCTGAATACATAGTTTTAAAGGGCTGTAAAACACCTATAGTTTGAAAAATATTGTTCTATTTGATACTTAATTCTTTAAATAGTGGTGCAAATATACAAGAGTCTCTTACATTATTTATATCTTTAAATTAATAAATATTTAATAAAAAGCTGAAATAATATAAATTGAGAAGTTGAAATGATATTTATATAGTATTTT
>JBBAKY010000175.1:0-5142 GCA_040403295.1 Arcicella sp. | reverse complement strand
AAATCCTACACAAAAATATATTTACAATTTTCAAAAAACCAAAATATATCATGTAATAAAAAAATTAATACGAAAGACCGTTACACTTTTCTGTTTCTTTTACAATTTATAAGTCACTGCTTCGCAAGGAGGTAAAATGAATCGACTTTTTACTTTATTTTTCAAATAATTTGTTGAATAATTGTCAATGACAATAGTAGCCTTTGAGGTATTTATTCCCATATTTACTACCGAATTTTTATCCGAAAAATTTAATAATAGTTGATAAACGATGGTTTCTTTTCCCTTTTTTTCGGAAATTGTCTGACAAAACCTTTCTTTGAAGGAATTGTGAGCGATAAAATTGAAAATACTAAGATGATTTTCACTTTGTTTATAATTGTGGTAAAATCTTTATTTACACGATAACTTCGCAGTTTTTGAATATTTATTGAAGTTAAATAACATGATGAAAATTCCAAATCTTAGGTTCTTTTCTAAACTTTGAAGTCTCAATCTCCAAATCAGTAGAAAGCAAAAAACCTCCCTTACTCAGAGAGGTTTTTGCTTTAAATTAATGGTGTTTATCAGTTCACATACCCTGGATTTTGAGGTGTTAAATTTGGGTTATTTAACATCTCTTGTTTTCCCAAAGGCAACAACAGATGTTTTTCTAACAAAGATTGCTTTGAGCTTTCATTCACGTGACCGATAAAGTTTTCAAACTTTTTGGTGTTTTCATTGAATGCTTTACGGAGGCGAATCATATCAAACCAAGTAATTTGCTCGAAACACAGTTCATGCCATCTTTCCTTCAAAACTGCTTCTCTGAACGAAGCCTGACTGTATGTTCCCAAGTCGGGCGTGACCAGTTTTGCTCTATCTCGGATGCGTTTGAAGGCGTCGTAAGCCTGTTGAGTGGGACTTCCGACTTCATTTTGGGCTTCGGCATACGTCAATAAAACTTCGGCGTATCGAATCTGAGGCACATTTAAGTTATCATTTCGAGTTCCTGCTACGCCAAAGGTTCCGTTGGCAGTTTGGTTGAAATGCTTGAAAATATAAGGCGCTCCCAAATCAAACTTTGCTCCGTTTCCATTCGTAAAATAAGTACTATAAAAATAGCCCTCTTGGTCTTTTGTCCGAAGATCTCCCGTTTCATAGGACTTATAAAAACTTGGCGTTGGCACCGTGCTACCCGTTCCGCCTGGGCCGTTGTAGGTAACAGGTTTGAAATTGGGATACATATTACCCATTGGATTTCCTGCTACTAACGTATTATATTGAATCATAAAGAGGTGTTCCAATTTATTTTTTTGGTTTTCTTTATGCACATCTGAATAAGTGGAAAAAAGGTTGATAGTAGCTGGATTAGCATTTGCATAAGTAATGATTTCAAAGGCTTTATCGGCAGCTAATTTATAGTGCGATGCTCCTTTACTTAATGGAAAACCTGCCATCGTTAAATAAACCGCTGCTAATTGTGCCTTCACTGCCGCTAAACCAACTCTTCCACTGGCATCCATCCAAACTAAACCAGCATTTTCTGCCTCCGTTAAATCTTCAATAATTAATTTATAAATATCTTCTTTAGGACTTCTTTTAGGTAAAAAATCGGCTGAACTTGCCGTTTGAGGATTGATAATTAATGGAATATCTCCCCAAAGTCTGACCGCAGTAAAATAGGCAGAAGCACGTAAAAATTTAGCTTCTCCAAGAATTTTTTTCTTCTGAGCATCTGGCATTGGTGTGATTGGTGGCACTTTCAAAATTACTTGATTTGCTTGTGCAATCACTTTATAAAGCCCATTCCAATAATTCACTACATGGGCCGTATTGCCATCGTGAACCAACCCATAAATATTATTCAAATCAGAATTTTGGGCAGTTTCAGTCGTTGAAGTTCCCGTCAAAGCTTCTAAAAGTTGCCAGTTGGAAGAGAAAATTCCTGCCCCTCCACCCATAAATCTTATATCGGCGTAGACTGAAGCAATCGCTGCCTCAGCATGGTCAGGAATGGTATAAAAACTTTCGGGGGTTAAGTTTGACGGAGCTTTTTCTTTTAAGAAATCTGAGCAACCCGTTTGTCCAATTAAAAATGCGCTTAATGCAGCAATTTTGATGGATTTTGATATATTTATTATTCTATTTTTAGCTTTCATGTTCATAATTATTTGTTGTAATATTTTATTGATTTGTTCAAAGACATTATGAAATCAAAGCGTCAGCTGAAAACCCAACATAAACGTTGATGGTTTTGGATAATTATGCCAAATCATCCCTTGCGAGAAAGCACTATTTCCATCGCCTTGATTGGTGGGAGTCACTTCTGGGTCACCAATTATTTTATCTTTAACGATTAAAAAAGTATTTTGAGCCGTTGCATAAACCCTCACACGGTTCATTTTTAGTTTATTCGTTAAAAGTGTTGGTAAGGTATATCCCAATAAAATATTCTTTCCACGGATGAACGAACCATCCTTAATCCACCAAGAATCTACATTTGTTACATATCCCGCTCTTGTGTCTCTAATTTCGGCAATCATGCTGTTCTGATTTTGCGGTGTCCAAGCGTTCAAGACCGAAGTATAACTGTTAGCTAAAGCCTGACGGTCTTCGCTTGCGTGGAGATTCATCATCATTACATCGTTTCCGTAAGAATATTGTAATTCGAGCGTAAAATCAAAATTGCCGTATTTAAACGTATTGGTTAAGGCTCCCCAAAACTTTGGGCTACCATTCCCAATGATTGAACGGTCGGCATCGGTGATGGCATTATCACCGTTTACATCCAGATATTTAATATCCCCTGGAAGTACAGTCAAACCATTTCTATAACTGGTAAATTTAGCCGCAGTTTCTCTTTCAGCTTCACTCCACACACCCAAACGGGTAAGCCCCCAGAATGCACCAACGGGTTCACCAATACGAATAATATTGGTTGGATTCGTAAAATTAGGACCTCCTACATTGAATATATCAGAAGGTGTTGCCAAAGAAAGTACTTTATTTCGGTTAAATGAAATATTGAAATTAGTGTTCCAGCGAACTTTTGACGTATTGATATTTACTGAATTTACAGCAAATTCAAATCCTTTATTTTCCATTGACCCCACATTTTTTCTTATTGTTCCGTATCCACTTGTTTGTGGCACTGGGGCATCAAGCAACATATCAGAGGTAAGACGATAATAATAATCCGCTTCGATATTGACCCTGCCATTGAACAACCCAACTTCTAAACCGATATCCGTTTGAGCCGTTTTTTCCCATTTCAAATCTGGATTTGCCAGCCTTGAAATACCCGTACCCGATACCCGAGTATCGTTATAAATCGTTGCGTAATTTGAACTAAGCAATGATAATGATGAATAAGATGGAATTTCAGAGTTACCTGTCAAGCCAAAACTTGTTCTTAATTTCAAATTACTGATTGTATTATTGCTCTTTAAAAATTCCTCTTCAGAAACTTTCCAAGCAAAAGCGCCTGATGGGAAAAATGCAAATTTATCATTTTCACCAAACCTTGATGAACCATCGGCTCTTCCTGTCACGGTGAATAAATATCTATTATTGAGGCTATAATTTATTCTACCGAAATACGAGTTAAAGGCAAATTTAGATGCTCCCGAACCAACAGCAGGAAGCGTTGAACCGGCTCCCAGATTGTTAAAACCAAAATAATCGGTGGCAAATCCTTGAACGCTCGCTCCGATATTAAAGAAATCTGTTTGTTGCCATGATAGCCCCAATAAAGCAGTTAAGGAGTTTTTTTCGTTAAAATTTTTGGTATAAGTCAAGAAATTTTCCAACGACCAAAACGTCTGTCTTTGATTTGAAACCGAAGCAGTTCCTTGCTGTCCAATTGCAAGCGTTCTGGTCTGCGACTGATTATTTTCTTGGGTAATTATATTTGCCCCTAAAACTGTTCTCATTTCTAAACCTTTGGCAAGGGTTATATTTGAGTAAACTGAACCCGTTGTTGTTTGCGTATTTAGAATAAATTGACGCCCCATCAATCTATGCACCGAACTGAAAGAACCTTCAGCATAAGGGAAATCACGATTATTGGCATACGTACCATCAGCGTATTGAACGGGAAGAAAAGGAAAATCTTCCACAATTTGGCGGGGTACTGCATCATTCACATCCGATAAATTTTCACTTTGACTATTATACGCAAGCGTTCCTCCCACTTTTAGCCATCTTTTAATTTGGTCATCAATCGTGAATCTTGCCGAATATCTTTTCAAATAAGTAGTTTTCAAAAGCCCTTGGTCATCTCTGAATCCTAATGAAAATGAGTATTGCGTTTTTTCAGTTCCGCCATTGAAACCCAATTGATGATTTTGCGAAAGTTTATTTTGAGTTGATTCTTTAAACCAATCTGTATCAAATAATGGATTACCATTTGCGTCAAAAACTCTCGGGTCGGTCCTTCGTAATTTCGGGTTCAAATAGGCCCATTTACCCGCATTCCAGCCTGTCGGATCATATTTTTCCATATTTTTCCACGCCAAATCCTCCACTGCCATGTATTGTTTTGCATTCAAAACTTCGGGACGATTAGGTCCGATGGTATTCACACTAAAATCAGCATTATAGGTAATTTGACCTTCACCCGCTTTACCCTTTTTAGTCGTTATCAACACGACTCCGTTTGCACCTCTTGCTCCATAAATTGCGGTTGAAGAAGCATCTTTTAATACCTCAACCGAAACAATATCGTTGGGATTAATATAGTCAATGGCACTACTAAATTGTGATTGATTACCTTGTGGAAGCATCACGCCATCCACTACATAAAGGGGATTATTGGAAGAGTTGATTGAGCTAAAACCTCGGACACGGATGGTTGTTCTACCCCCAGGTCGTCCAGAATTGGTATTTACTTGCACACCAGCCATTCTTCCAGAAAGTGCTTGGTTGAGAGAAGCGGCTGGACGTTCGAGGAGTTGGTCTTGTTTGACGGAACCTACGGAACCCGTTAAATCCGATTTTTTCTGCGTACCATAACCAATTACAACAACTTCATCCAAAACACTTTCATTGGACAATAAGACCATGTTGAAGCTGGTTTGATTGCCCACCGTAATTTCTCTCGTAGCAAAACCAACGTAAGAAAATATAAGTACTGATGAGCTATTTGGCACATCAATCTTA
>JBBAKY010000174.1:0-5185 GCA_040403295.1 Arcicella sp. | reverse complement strand
TAACCTCCACGTGTAAATCAATTCTATCCAAAAGTGGTCCCGATATTTTATTCAAATATTTTTGAACTACCCCAGGCCCGCAAACACAATCTTTTTCTGGATGATTATAATAACCACACGGACAAGGATTCATGCTCGCAATCAACATAAAACTTGATGGAAATTCAACGGCCGACCTCGCTCTGGAAATAGAAACTTTTCTGTCTTCCAAAGGCTGACGCATCACTTCCAGAGCTGAACGTTTAAATTCGGGTAATTCATCCAAAAACAAAACGCCATTGTGTGCCAACGAAATTTCGCCAGGTTGTGGATTACTGCCACCGCCTACTAAAGCGGCATCCGAAATAGTATGATGGGGTGAACGGTAGGGACGAGTTGAAACCAAGGTAGCTTTTGCTCCTAACTTACCAGCCACTGAGTGAATTTTAGTTGTTTCTAAGGCTTCATGAAGAGTTAGCGGAGGTAAAATTGAAGGAATTCGTTTTGCTAACATGGTTTTTCCCGCCCCCGGAGGTCCAATCATAATCGCATTGTGGCTACCCGCAGCGGCAATTTCTAAGGCTCTTTTAATATTTTCCTGACCCTGAACGTGCGAAAAATCAGCGTCATAGTCATTTTGAGAATTAGAAAATATATCTCGTGTATCGGTAATCAAAGGTTCAATTTTCAAAATACCCCTCAAAAAATTAACCGCTTCCTTTAGGTTTTTAACCCCAATAACCTCTAAATTATTTACGATAGAGGCTTCTAACGCATTTTCAGTAGGTAAAATAAACCCTTTAAATCCTTTTTTACGGGCTTCAATCGCAATGGGTAAAACTCCTTTGATAGGGCGTAATGAACCATCGAGCGCTAATTCGCCCATGATTACGTAGTTTTCAAGTTCTTTTAAATCTGCTTGCGATGAAGCATGAATCACGCCCAAAGCAATGGGTAAATCATACGCCGAACCTTCCTTACGAATATCCGCAGGGGCAAGATTAACCACAACTTTTGTTCTGGGAAAGAAATATCCTACCTGTTTAATGGCAGATTCTACCCTTTGTTCAGATTCTTTGACAGCACCATCTGGCAAGCCCACGATGTAGAAATGTTGTCCTTGTCCTTCGCTAACTTCAACGGTGATAATAGTAGCATCAACGCCATGTAAGGCACTTCCGAAGGTTTTGGCAAGCATAATTATAGTAGTTAAAGTGTTGAATTTTGTTCAAATATACAAAGAATTTTCCCTCAATTCAACCAATTTCAATTACTTGAAAGATTACGTATCTTTTGAATCAGTTTTCCAATAAAATAGATTTAATTCATGAAAATTAACCGTAATTTAGTTCAACAAATTTTTATAATTGATTTTGACTAAGGTAAAGTTGCATCTTCAAAATCATGGACAAATAAGGTTTACCGAAACAAAAACTCAAATTTATGCAACCTGACGCTTGGCAATTCCTTCAAACTTATACGCCCGCACGCATAGCCCGTGGACGAGCTGGACATAGCATCCCAACCAACGAATTGCTAAAGTTTCAGTCTGACCATGCCCAAGCCCGTGATGCTGTTTATTCAGAATTAGCGATTCAAAAAATCACGCAAAATTTTATTGAATTGTTTGATTCACAGGTACTTCTCCTGAAAAGTGAAATCAAAAATCGCCCTCAATATTTGCAAAGACCAGATTTAGGTAGAACGTTAAGTCAAAAGTCAAGAGAGGAATTAATGGAAGGGAATTGGTCAGAATCAGATATTTGTTTTATCATTGCCGATGGACTTTCTGCGCAAGCGATAAATCAACATGCGTTGCCAGTTTTAGAAAACCTTTTGCCAAGACTTCAAAAAATTAACTGGGAAATAGGGCCAATTTGTCTTGTGGAACAAGGAAGAGTAGCCATTGGCGATGAAATTGGGTTTCTTTTAAAATCAGAAATTGTGGTAATTTTGATTGGCGAACGCCCAGGATTGACTTCACCCGATAGCATGGGCGCATACATAACTTTTCGCCCATCCGTAGGTATGACCGATGAAAGTCGAAATTGTGTATCAAATATTCGACCACAAGGAATGGATTTTCAAATGGCAACGGATAAGATTTTATACATTTTAACCGAAATGAAATCCAAAAAATTGAGTGGTGTTAATCTAAAAGATGAGTATGATAAAGACGTATTATTGCCTTGAATGAGAACGTAATATTTTGTTTAATGAGCTTGATAACCTATTAAATCAGAAGGGATTATGAAGAAAGTATAATTGAAGTTTGCGTTTATTAATATAATCCATCATTATTTTATCAAACTATTTATTTAAATTTCTTTATTCATGTAATTTATAACGTCTATATATGACATTTACCGCAAAAAGCCTTGTTTTAGTCACTATTTTTTATATTTTTGTAAAGCGTTTTAAGTAATGCAAATTTTTTTGACCTAACAAAGTGGCGGCTTTGTTAGGTTTTTTTTATGCTAACATTTACGAGCTAAAATACTTTTACTAATAAGCTTTTCGCCACTTCATAACTGATAAAAGAACTGGCGTTTCCTCCAATTTTTATAGTTAAAGATTTATCGAAATCATTAACTTCTATTACGTTTATACTCACTCCTAAACTTAATCCTATCTTGGCTAAATATTGCAAAAAATTAGTTGAATGTTGCGATACCCCCATCATAATGACGGTTTGATTTTCCCCAATATCCGAAAGATTTTTGTAGCCTAATTCAGGCATCCGTCCATTGCTATCGGGAATAGGGTCACCGTGTGGATCACACTGAGGGAATCCTAAAAACTCGTCTAAACGTTGTACTAATTCATCCGAATTAATATGTTCTAATTCTTCCGCTATTTCATGAACTTCATCCCAATTGAAACCCAATTTATTTACTAAAAAAACTTCCCATAGTCGGTGTTTTCTGATGACTTGTAAAGCCAAGTTTTCTCCCTTTTTAGTCAGTCGAACTCCTTGATATTTTTGATAGCTAACTAATTGTTTTTCAGATAATTTCCGTAACATATCAGTTACAGAAGCTGCTTTTGTTTGCGTTAATTCAGCTACGGCATTCGTACTGATTTCGTTCTCTGTTTCGGCAGATAATTTATAGATAATTTTGAGATAGTTTTCTTCGGTAAATGAAATCATTTTGCTGGGAGATTTGGTTGTAGTGATTAGTTATTGGTTATTGGTTATTAATTAGTGGTAATACTTTGCACCAATAACTAATAACCAATAACTAATAACCAATAACTCAACATACAAAGATATTATTTTTGTATGACAAGTATAAATTTTAGGCTAACCTAAAAAAATATTTTGGATTATCATTATTAAAATATACATTTGTGTTATACACTTTGTCGCCAATCTTAAATGTGATTATGTTTAATCAAGAAAACGAAACAAATAATTCATTACCAGAAGTTTACGGATCAATTCATGTTCCTAAAAATGGTTCATTTTGGAGGAAATTGTGGGCATTTACGGGGCCAGGATTAATGATTGCTGTGGGGTACATGGATCCAGGAAATTGGGCAACTGATATTGCAGGAGGAGCACAATTTGGTTATACACTTATTTCAGTTGTTTTAATATCCAATCTATTTGCGATGTTGCTGCAACATTTAGCCTTGAAATTAGGGATTGCCACGGGGCAAGATTTGGCCCAAGCCTGTAAAAGTTCTTATTCAAAACCCGTTTCCTTCGCTTTATGGATATTGTGCGAAATTGCGATTGCAGCCTGTGATTTAGCGGAAGTTATCGGTTCAGCTATTGCGTTGAATCTTTTATTTGGTATTCCCTTGACGGTTGGCGTAATCTTTACGGTACTTGATGTGTTGGTTTTATTATATTTTCAAGGAAAAGGTTTTAGGGTTTTAGAGAGCATTGTGGCAGCATTAATATTTATGATATTTTGTTGCTTCAGTTACGAAATAATTGTTTCACAACCATCTGTTTATCAAATATTTAGCAACATTTTACCCAGGCCAGAAATCGTTACGAATCCAGCCATGTTGTATGTAGCCATTGGTATTTTGGGAGCAACAGTTATGCCCCATAATTTGTATCTTCATTCCAGCATCGTACAAACTCGAAACTTTGAAAAAAATGATGTTGGTAAGCGTTCTGCCATCTTTTTTGCTACCATTGATTCTACGTTGTCATTATTTATTGCCTTTTTTATTAATGCTGCGATTTTAATTTTGGCCGCTGCAAGTTTTCATAATTCGGGCAATCAAAATGTGGCAGATATTAACGATGCTTACCTTTTATTAGACCCCGTTTTAGGCGTAAAATTCGCAGGGATTTTCTTTGCTGTTGCCTTATTAGCGGCAGGTCAAAATTCCACGCTTACCGGTACGTTAGCGGGACAAATTGTGATGGAAGGCTTTTTGAATATTAGACTAAAACCTTGGATTAGAAGGTTGATTACCAGATTGGTCGCAATTATTCCAGCCCTCATTGTAACGATTATCTACGGTGAAAAAGGGACGGGAGAACTGCTTGTTTTGAGTCAAGTTATCCTATCATTTCAATTAAGTTTTGCCGTTGTTCCTTTGGTGATTTTTACGAGCGATAAATTGAAAATGGGCAAGTTTGTCAATTCTAAAATGCTGAAAATATTTTCGTGGATAGTTGCCATTATTATTATTGGGTTAAATATTTATTTGCTTTGGAATACGTTTTTTTAGTTAATTTTATTGAGAAATTTTCAATACTCAATTTTATAAGACAGCTAATTTTACTTGAACATTGAACATTTGAAATATTTTAACAATTAAACATGAAAATATTAGACCCCAACGGACTTGTTGATAACCTCTGTAAATACGTCCAAACAAATATCGAAATTGCCAAGGTTGAAGTTCAAGAAAAGATTGAAGATACCGTTAAAAAAGTAGCTCTCATTGCTGTTTTAGCAATTACGGCTATGGTGTTTTTAATCTTTTTGTTGATTACTTTAGCATTATTTCTTAACAAGATTTTAGAAAGCCAATACCTTGGTTTTCTGATTGTTACGGTTCTTTTAGGTATAGTTGGAGTAGTAGTTTGTGTGAAAATAAAACCAATTTTAGAACAACCGAAAATTGACGAAGAATCGGAAAACGTATAAATTGTTTATAAAATATATCTTCCTTCATACTGAACAATCAGACCGAAAAGGTAACTTTTAGCGTAAGTGAAAATGTTAAGAATTAG
>JBBAKY010000173.1:0-5278 GCA_040403295.1 Arcicella sp. | reverse complement strand
CCTAAGCACATTCCACCAATTACAGAAAGAGCTAAGGGCTTTTGAAGTTCTGCACCAAGTCCCGAAGAAAATAGTATTGGGAAAAGCCCTAAAATAGTAGTCAAAAATGTCATTAATTGAGATTTTAGCCTACGCTTACCTGATAATTTTATGGCATCAATTAAAGACATGGTATCTTTTGAACGATTCATGGTATCAATTTTCAAAATAGAATCATTATCCAGAATTCCAATCAAAACTATCATGCCAATTGCCGACATGATGTTGATACTATTTCCTGCAAAAAACAATAAAACCATTGCTCCTGTAAGTCCAAAAGCAATTGTTAGCATTACGATTAATGGTTGTACTAAGGATTCAAATTGAGCCGTAAGGATGAAATAAAGTAATGCTATTGCCACCAAGATAATTATTCCCAATTCCTTTACGAAACCTAAATTACGAAAGTACCCCCCTGTAAAGCTCACACTCAAATTGGCATTTTTCAAGACTGTGTTTTGAATTTCGCTTTGGGCTTCTGGTATTTCTTGATTCGTCAAATTAAAATCAAAAGAAATAAAATCTCCATTTTTTCCCGAAAAGAAAGACTTATAATCTTTCTGATTTGAAATACTTATCAGTTCTTTGATGGGTAAAATTTGCCCTTTATTACTGAGGACAGTTGCGTTTTGTATCAAGACATCAATTTGTTGGGAATTACTGCCTAATAAAATTGGAATATATTTTTGTTCGGCTTTTAAACTGCCCAAATTATTTTCATTAAAAATGGTTTTCAAAACCTCGACAATTCGCTCATAATCAACATCATAATACAATATTTTTTCGGTTAGAACTTGAATATAAACTCTACTTTGTTGAGAAGGTAAAGAAGTAGTAAATCCCTGCTGATTCAACTGATGATAGATTTGTGTTATCGTCTGAATATCAGGAACTTCTGCTTTATTATTACTTACAACACGGGCTTGAAGAGATGCTTCCGAAGTATTAAATAAGGCTTCAAATACGTTTTTAGCTGCCCCAAAAGAAGTAATGGCATTTGGATATTTCACCTTAATTAAACTTTCAATTTCTTTGTTAGTTTGTTCAAATTCTTTGTTAGTTTTTACCTTAATACTCAATAATGATTCATTAAAATTTTGCTGTAATTCTCGATTTAATAGAAATTGTTGTTGCCCGACAAACGCACTAATCATTAGATTTTTGTTATTATTTCGGGCAATTTGGCTAATAATTTGATTAACTCTACGGTTATTTTCTTCAATCGTAATCGCTTCATTCCAATCAATTTTTGCTTCCAATTCTGTCCTACTGATGATAGGCATCCCCCTTTTGTCAAGGCTTTTGAAAACTGGTATGGTTACGATTATTAGCAAGATAAAAAATCCTAACATCAACATTTTTTGTTTAAAAACTAAGTTTAACAAACCATCATACACACGTTCAGATTGTCTCATTAACCATGTGATTTTCTTGGGTACAAAACCCTTCAAACGTTCTTCTTTTAGGTAAAATAGCCGATACAAAACGGGTATCAGCGTATATGAACATAACAAGGAAATTCCCAAAGACAATGAGACAGCAATGGCTTGGTCAAAGAATAATGCCCCTGCAATACCGCTGATAAAAATGAGTGGTAGAAATACAGCAGAATTGGTTAGAATCGAGGTAAACAAAGGCATAATTACCTCTTGTGTTCCGTCAATACAAGCTCCATCGAGCGGATGTCCTTCTTCACGATATTGTTCAATATTTTCTATAACAATAATGGCAGAGTCAATGATTTCTCCAATTCCCAAAACCAAACCTGCCAACGAAACGATGTTGATAGAAATATGGAATAGGTAAAAACAAAGAAAGGTAATAACCAACGAAACAGGAATGACAATACCAATAAGGATGGGCGTTTTGAGGTCGTTCATAAAGAAAAATATCATTATGAACGTACACAAACCGCCAAACAAAATATTACCTATGAGATTATTGATAGATAAATCTAATAATTCTGTTTGGTCTTGACTGATACTAAATTCTAATTGTGGATAGTCTTCTTTGAAATGTTCTATCTGAGCATTCAGCTCTTTCCTAAGTTTAAGTAACTGTGTATCAGATTGTTTAATGATAGAAAGGCAGACAGCACGTTTCCCATTGAAAGTATAAAGCCCCCTTAGTTTTTGTTCTTGAATACTAACTTTTGCAAGGTCTTTTAATTGCAAAACTCGTTCTCCACCTTTCTGAATATCGCCAATTTTTAGATAAATATTTTCAATATCAGCCTGTGTTTTGAGAGTTGAAGCAAAGCGGATATTGTATTGATATTGACCGTCTTTTACCAATAAATTCCCTAATTCGATGTTGTTTTTTTGTAGAGTCTGCGTTAAGATTTGTTCTGTAATGCCAAGACTTTGCAGTTTTGAACGGTCTGGAATAATGATTACTTCTGGTTTTGAAAGCCCTGTCATATCCACCAACGCAACTTCTTTCATTTGTTCAATTCTTCTACGAAGTACATTCTCGCAAAATTCAGAAAGTTGTAAGCCAAAACCATTATTTTGCCCTTTTTCGGTAACGTTTAGATTGAAAACTGGAATATCTCCTGCACCCGCTTTGATTACCTTTGGGCGTTCTATCTCACGGGGTAATTGTCCCATGATGCCATCAATTTTTTCATTGGTTTCGATATAGGCAAGATTGATATTTGTACTAAAATCAAAACGGAGTTTGATAATTGCTAAACCGTCTTGGGTTTCGGCTTCGAGGTCTGAAAGATGATTTACTTGCTGTAATTGATTTCTGAGGGGTTTTACAATCGTTTTTTGTAGTTCACGGGCAGAAGCATTTGGGTAACTTACCTGCACAGTTATCTCAGGAATGGCAATATCTGGGAGTAACGAAACAGGGATTTGATTGAAAGTAACCAAGCCCAAAGCCATCAATGCAAAGGTAGTAATCAGTACGGCTATGGGGCGATGTAAGAGGAAACGAACCATATTTATTTAACTTCCTTTTGATACAATTGATAAATTTTTTCTTTTAACACAAAATCGTATCTAGCTTGTGTGAGGCTTATTTTGGTTTTCTCGTAATTGGTCTTCAATAAATTAAAGTCAATATAATTCATCGTTCCCAAGTTGAATTTACTTTCAGCAAACTTATATGACTCTTCAATTACTTTCAATTGTTCTTTTACCGCTTCATATTTACTCTTGGCAATATCTTTTTGCAGCACTAATGTTTCTACTTCTCTCAATACTTGTTCTTCCACAATTTTCAACTGACCTTCTGCACTCTTTACTTGAAGATTAGCATTCGTAATTCTGTTTTTTACAGTAAATCTATCAAATATTGGAATACTTAAATTTAAAGAAATATATTGATTTAAGTTAAAATCTAATTGACCAAAATAATTTAATTTTCTATAACCATTGGGCGATTGAGACTTACCAATTACATCATAGTTCTTTCCGCCAACACTCACAAAATTACCTGTTGGGACATCTTGAATAATGGGATTATTTGCGTCAAAAAAAGGAAATTGAGAAGGGGCAAGGCTTGAATATGAACTACTCAATCCTGCCGAAAGAGAAAGTGTGGGAAACAGCCCTGCTTTTGCTATATCTATACCAAAAGCTGATGCTTTAATCTTCGTTTTGTTTAATAAAACCGATGGATAATTTGAAACTAATTCAGCATTATTTGTCTGATTATCAATATTATAAGCACTAAAATCCTGTACTACATGCTCTCTTGATAATTGTAAATTTTCTATGGAATACCCATGAACATTCATAGCTTGCAGAAGCCCTAATTTTGCAGAAAGGATATTGTTTTTTGCATTTTTTACGGCAAAATCATCATTGGCTACCTGTATTTTTAACTCGTTGAGATTTGCCAAAGGTGTTGAACCAATTTTGAAAAGTTTTTCTACTCTGTCAAATTGTGAGATTGACATTTTGAGTTGTTCTTGGGCTACTGATAATAATTCCTCATTGTTTAAAATCAATAAAAAAGCATTCGTTATCTGAACGCTTTGGGTAAACTTTAATGTATTTGCTTCCGCTTGTGAGACTTGCAGATTCAGTTTATTTTGTTCGATAGTATTTTTTAGCTGAAATCCATTGTAGAGCGTTACGCTTGCCCCTAAATTATAGTTGTTATAGTAAGCATTTGATTGTTTATACTCATTTGTGAAGGGGTCAAGGGTACGTCCGAAACTAAAAAATTGCGAGATAGAGCTGTTTACGGATGGCAAACGATTATTGATACTTTGTTTTAAAGCAACTCTACTAATATCAGTTTGCACTATTGTTTGAGCAATCGAAGGGCTATGGGCAATACCCAACTCTATACAACGCTCCAAACTCAATTTCTCGGAGAAATCAATGGCTTTATTTTGGGCTGACATTACGAAAGACCAACCCAAGAAAATTAGCATAAAATAGCCTTGCTTCATTTGCATTTCATTCTTGATTTGTCTTGGTTGTATTTTCAACTATCACCTTTGCATCATGTCCCAAATTCAAATTGCCTTCCACAATCACTTTTTGACCTACTTTCAACCCTTCCGAGATGGCTACTTCTTGGCTATTTTCATGGGCAACTTTTACGTAATTCCATTTGGCAAGACCATTTTCATAGACAAAAACTACCTTCTTGCCCGACCTTTCCACTACGGCTTCTTTGGGAATAACGATTTGATTTGGGAGTTTTTTTTCAATGATTACTTGGGCATTCATGCCTTCTAAGAGATATTTATCAGGGTTTTGGATTCGTACTTTTATCAAGACCAAGCCTTGTTCATTGACCATAGGATTAATTTCTGAGACTTTCCCCACATAATTTCTTTCTGAATACGCCAATGATTTTACTTTGGCAATTTGCCCCAACATGACTACGCCCAATTCTGATTCCAAGACAGAAACTTCCACAACCATTCCCTCACGGCTTATGATTGTACAAAAAGGTTCAGTAGTAGGAGTTGGATTAAATGCTTTGGTTTTGAGATTGGCAATAATACCTGTATAGGGAGCTTTAAGGTATGTGTTTCCTAATTTTAAACGAGCTTCACGAACATTAGTGAGGGCTTTGGTGATGCCACTTTTAGTTTTGATATTTTCCATGATACGATTAGAAACCGAGGTAGTATCACGGTCTTTGCCTCCAAACTCCAATAGTAAGCGATATAACTCCACTTGGGTATCTTGCAAATTATCCTGAGTTTGTTGTAAGGCAATGCGTTGTTGTTCATTATCCAAAACTGCCAAAATCTGTCCTGCCTTTA
>JBBAKY010000172.1:0-5289 GCA_040403295.1 Arcicella sp. | reverse complement strand
CTTAATCTGTTTTTCTTCGTTTTTTTTGGAAATTATACTGTCTAAAATTTCACTCTTTTCTACTTCATTCAGCTTTTCAAAGGCTTTTAAAACATTCGATTCATTAAAGGTTTCTAAAATCTGACTTTCAGTTATTCTTTCTTTGTTTGATAATAAATAAAGTGTAACTATAACAAAGTCGCCCCCTTTTTTATTGATTGTTTTTCGTATTTCACCATTTATCGAAAGCATTTTGTCTTCGCCCTTAATTGGGGCAAGGTTTCTTGATTCAATTTTAAAGTTATCAATGAAACCAGAAACTTTAATATCGCCCCATTTCCCTTCTATATTTTTTGAATTTGGGATACGCAAATGGTATGTCCAAGCACCTTTGCCTGATTGGTACTTTAATTCAAGTTTTTCATCTTTTATGATGTACTCCATTTATGGTAGGGTTGTCTTTTAGCCTTGCCGCTAACGCCGCTAACTCTGTAATATGCGCTTCCTTGGCGAGTATCACGCTCGACAACTGGCGAAAGCAATACAACTGTCTGATCATCAATTAAATATATATATATATATTAAAGTTCGGGTTTTTGCTTTCGCAAGTTGGCTGGTGAGGACACCAAACCACGGGATAATGTTGTTCTACGGACCAAGAAGATAATATACGAAAGTTTTGTCGTACTTTTTATACTGTTAAAAATTACAGTTTTTGAATGAAAAAACGCTTTCCTCACTCCAACCCCTTCGCCATATCAAAATTTTCCTTCGCCTTTAAATTATCCCCTTTTTTCTGATAATAAAGTCCTAAGTTTTGATAAGCCAATCCATTTTTATCATTCAATCGGATAGATCGTTCAATTAATTCTTTAGCTTCCTCAAATTTACCTAAATTTAGTAAAATCAAGCCTTTATTATTCAAATAGAACGGTTGGGCGGGTTCTTGACCTAAAGCTAAATTTACGTACTTGAAGGCTTCGTCGTATTTCTTTTCGGTGTTTAAAATAAAAGCTAAATTATTCAGCGCAAAATCTTGTTTTGGGTTCAACGAAATCGCCTTTTGAAAGTTGTTTTTTGCCAAAATATAGTCCTTATTTTCAAAATAAAGATACCCTTGATTTGTATAAGCCTCGGCATTTTTTGGGTTTAATAAAATGGCTCTTTCATAATCGGCGGTAGCACCCGCAGTATTTCCCAACTGAACTTTCGCATCCGCCCGACTCACATAATAAAACGATGAATCTTTGAAGGGAATCGCCAATTTGTCGTAATCCAACATCGCATTTTGAAAATCGCCTTTCAAAAAAAGTGCCTCTGCACGATTGTAATAGGCTTCCCAATACTTTTTGTCAATTTCAATGGCTTTGTCAAAATCCTTTAAAGCACCATCTATTTTTTCAATTTTTTGGTACGCCAAACCACGATTATTGTAAGAATCCGCAAATTTTGGATTCTGTTTCAACGATTCATCAAACCAATGAATAGCATCCAAATATTCTTTTTCTTTCAGTTTTTGATTGCCTCTTTTAAAAAATTTAATCGATTCTTCGGTTTTATCGGTTCCACAAGAAAATAGGAGGGAAGCGATGCTAAAAATGAGGAAATATTTTATTATTTTCACGTATAATTAAAGTTTAATCTTTAAATAATCCCAAAATGGAAACTATTAAAACCAGCGATTTTCAATCTTTAAAGGAATTTTATCCTTACTATTTAACCGAACACGCCAACTCGACTTCAAAATTACTGCATTTTATCGGAACGAGCCTATTTTTCGTCATCCTGATTTACGCACTTTATACGGCACAGTATCAGCTAATGTGGTTTATGCCCGTAGTTGGATACTTTTTTGCGTGGGTTGGGCATTTCTTTTTCGAGAAAAACAAGCCCGCTACTTTCAAATATCCATTTTACAGTCTCGTCAGTGATTTTATCATGTATTTTGATATTTTGCGGGGTAAGGTTAAAATTTGAACTATGACTTAAACCCTTTTGTTCCTAATTTTGTAGAAAATGATTAATAAACAGAGTTCGACGTTGGGTTAATTCACTCATAGCTCAGAACTCATAGCTCAAAACTGAAAAATGATTAAAGCTGAAATGCTGACCGATAGAGGTCTAATGGTAATTGAATTTTATGAGCAAGATGCTCCAATTCACGTAAAAAATTTTACTGATTTAGCTAAAAAGGGCTTTTATGATGGATTAACTTTTCACAGAGTAATTCCAAATTTCGTGATTCAAGGTGGCGACCCAGATGGAACTGGTGGTGGAGGTCCTGGCTATTCAATTCCATGCGAATTAACTGGCAATAACCAATACCACGACCGTGGCGTATTATCAATGGCTCACCGTGGACCAAATACAGGCGGTTCTCAGTTTTTTGTATGTCACAGTCGTGCGAATACTGCTCATTTAGACCGCAAGCATACTTGTTTCGGAAAAGTGGTGGAAGGTTTAGACGTAATCGATAAAATTCGTGAAGGCGATCAAATTCAAAAAATTACAGTTATTGAAGAAGAAGCGTAAATGTTATCAGGTTTTAGGCATTAGGGGTTAGGTTTTAGAACCACAAACTTCTAATCCAAAACCCCTAAAGCCTATAAAAATGTATTTCATCGGAGAACTCGCTGGCTCAAGCCCTGATTTGAAAATATCCTTGTATAAATGGAACGCCAAGTATTTTGTAAAATTTGAAACGCCCGATTTAGAACAAGTCTATAAAATTGCTGAAATGGATGCTTCTGAAGTAGCTATCCGTGAAATGATTGATGAATATTTTATTCAAAAAGTCATCAAACGATTTCAAGAAATGTATGCGGATATTGGGGAATTATTTTAAATTTTAAGGACGATTTTCTGCAAAAGGAAATTGTCCTTATTGCTTATTGGCTGGCCAAAGGTGAATCTTTTTCTCTCGCCAAAGCATTAAAAGTTAATTTATCTGCCAATTTTGGAAATAGTTTATTAATTAAAATAATCGCTTTTCCCTGCAAGGTCAAAACCATATCTCTATCACGATTTTTTACTGCCTTTAAAATTCTATCGGCCACTTCTTCTGAAGACATCATATTTCCTTCATCTCTCATAGATTCCCCTTTTGAATTTCCGTCTGAACCCAAAGAAGCCACCCGAATATTGGAAGCAGTAAAGCCCGGGCAAGCCGTCAAAACGTGCACGCCAGTATGCAATAATTCCGTGCGTAAAGCTTCTAAAAAGCCATTTACGGCAAATTTTGAGGCAGAATATCCTGAACGAACGGGCAATCCTCTATACCCAGCAATGGACGAAACCCCAACAATTGAACCTTTCGTTGCTTTGATGTACGGAAGGGCATATTTCGTAGCGTAAACCGTTCCGTAGAAATTAATATCCATCACCGTTTTAATGACATTCAAATCGCAATCCGCAAACATCGAACGCATCGATATGCCCGCATTATTAATCAGAATGTCAATTTTACCGTATTTTTCAACGGTTTTTTCAATCATTTTAATATTATCTGCTTCAATGCTGACATCCGAAACGAAGGCGAAATTTTCAATTCCTTTTTGGGTTAACTCCTGACTTACTTCGAGCAAAGGAGCTGCTTTTCTTCCTGTAATGACAATTTTGGCGCCTTCCAGTCCAAAAGAAAATGCCAAAGCTTTTCCAATTCCTGATGATGCGCCCGTGATGATGACTACTTTATCTTTCATTTATGTGATTTATATTTCCACAAAATTCCTTCATTTTCTTAAAACTCACATCTTTTTATCAATATAAATTTTCATAGTCCGTACTTTTGTGTTCCTTATCACAATTAATCAATAAAATTATTAGTATCAATGTTCACATAAGTTTTTCTATGTAACCTATGATAACTATGTGGTTGCAATGAAAAAGAAAAAAGAAAATACCATTTACGAGAATGTTTTAGTAGAAGATTTTGCCTCTGATGCAAAATGTATTAGTCGAATTGATGATAAAGTTATCTTCATTGAAGGCCCTGTTGCGCCAGGTGATACGGTCGATTTACGAGTGATGAAATCCAAGAAAAGTTTCATGGAAGCAGTCGCTTTTAATATTCGGCCAGAATCAAAATTTCGTACCGAAATTACCTGTCAACATTTCGGAACTTGCGGCGGTTGTAAATGGCAACACATTGATTATCAAGTACAATTGGATTTTAAGACCCGCCAAGTTACGGATGCTTTACAACGAATTGCGAAAGTTGATTTACCAGAAATAAAACCAATTTTCCCATCCGCTGATATGTTTTATTATCGGAATAAATTGGAATATACATTTTCTCAAAATCGTTGGTTAACGAAAGAGCAGATGGATTCGGGTGAAGAATTTTCAAGAAATGCCCTTGGTTTTCACATTCCAAGACGTTTTGATAAAATTTTGGATATTGAAAAATGTTATTTGCAACCCGATCCTTCAAATGCCATTCGTTTAGAATTACGGGCATTTACCCAAAAGCATAACATTGATTATTACGAGCAGATCAAACAGCAAAAAGGGGCATTGCGTAACTTAATTATCAGAACTGCCAATACGGGCGATTTAATGGTTATTGTTCAGTTTGCTTATTGTCAACCAGAAGATATTGATTTGGTGATGAACCATTTGGCTTTGACATTTCCAGAAATCACTTCGTTAAATTATATTATCAATACAAAAGGAAATGATACATTCTTTGATTTAGAAGTAGTAAACGTAAAAGGGCTTCCTTACATTGAAGAAGAAATGGAAGGGTTGGGCGGCAATCCGCTACGGTTTAGAGTAGGACCAAAATCTTTCTTCCAAACTAACTCAAAACAAGCTTTTGAATTGTATAAAATTACTCGGGAATACGCTGATTTGTTGGGCGATGAGATGGTATATGACCTTTATACAGGGACAGGAACCATTGCCAATTTTGTAGCTCGACAAGCAAAAAAAGTAATTGGTTTAGAATATGTAGAAATGGCGGTTGAAGATGCAAAAGTTAACTCACTAATTAATAATATCACTAATACGGAATTTTATGCGGGTGATATGCGTAAATTATTGAGTTACGATTTTGTAAGTCAACACGGACGACCAGATACGGTAATTACCGATCCTCCACGTGCGGGGATGGACGAGCCAGTTATCAGAGTTTTGTTGGAGGCAGCACCTAAGCGAATTGTTTATGTAAGTTGTAATCCAGCCACGCAAGCCCGAGATTTAGCGATTTTGGATGAAAAATATGCTGTTACAGCGGTTCAACCAGTAGATATGTTTCCGCAGACACACCATGTGGAAAATGTAGTTAGATTGGATTTGAGATAGCTGTAA
>JBBAKY010000171.1:0-5583 GCA_040403295.1 Arcicella sp. | reverse complement strand
TAAACTTTGGATAATATGTCCAGTGCCGTTTTTTTCCTCTTTTTTCATATTTGTTAATTAATACTACTTTTTCCGAACCATCCGATAAACCAACGAAGGTAAAAATCGCTTTAAATATACGCCAAAAACTTCATACGTTCCACCGATGTAAACTTCTTTTTTATTAGCGACAATCGCTCTGAGGGCTTTTTTTGCAAATAATTCTGCGGTCATTCCCTTGGCTTGATTATCGTCCATTTTGCCGTGTTTCCTCCCCGATGAATCCAAAGCATTGAAGGATATTTGGGTTTTGATATAGCCTGGACAAATAGTAGTGACGTTGATATTATCCTGCCAAATTTCTGCCCGTAATGAATCGAAAAAGGCAATAATTGCGTGTTTTGCAGCTCCGTATCCACCACGTAAAGGAACTCCAATTTTGCCCGCAATGCTACTGACAACCACAAAATGTCCCGTTTTTCGTTCGGTTAAATGGGGTAACAAGGCTTGCGTAAAGGCCACAACACTAAAAAAATCCAGTTCCATCAAATCACGATAAACCTTAAATTGCGTGTCTTTTACATACGAACGTTGGGAAACTCCTGCATTTTGAACAATGAAATCTATTTGTCCGAAATAATCCAAAACAGTATGAACTTTTGCTGGGAATTTGTCAAATTCAAGCATATCCATTGGTAAAACCAAAATATTATTTTCGGCTAAACCTGTGGCTTGGGCAACCCGTTGTAATTCATTTTCACGCCTTGCCGAAAGCACTAAATTTGCTCCTTCTTTGGCAAATTGATAAGCAAGTGCTTCACCAATTCCTGAAGATGCACCTGTTATCCAAACGATTTTGTTTTTTAGATTAATCATAAGATTTGTGGTTCTAACTTAAGGGTGAAATTAATTACGGCATCGCTCTTAGCGATGCCGTAATTTGCCAATTTAATAAGAAGTTAAAAAAAATACTATTCCGAAACCCCAACCAAGTTAAGCATAAAAGCATATTCTCTCGCCACCTCATGAAAACGCTTAAAACGCCCCGAAGCACCGCCGTGTCCTGCTTCCATATCGCAATGAAAGAGGAGGAGATTGTTATTTGTTTTTAAGGCTCTTAATTTGGCAACCCATTTAGCTGGCTCAAAATACTGTACCTGTGAATCGTGCAAGCCAGTGGTTATCAGCATATTAGGATAATCTTTTGCCACCACATTATCAATCGGAGAATATGATTTCATGTAGTCGTAATAAACTTTATCTTTTGGATTTCCCCATTCTTCCCACTCGCCCGTGGTTAAGGGAATTGTTTCGTCTAACATCGTTGTCACCACGTCCACGAAAGGCACACCCGCCAAAATTCCTTTGTATAAATCTGGACGAATATTTGTTATTGCGCCCATCAATAAACCGCCCGCAGAACCTCCGTTGGCAAATAATTTATCTTTTGAAGTCCATTTTTCACTGATTAAAAATTCCGAAACGTCAATAAAATCATTAAACGTATTCATCTTTTTCAACAATTTTCCATCCTCATACCATTGACGACCCATTTCTTGCCCTCCACGAATATGAGCAATGGCAAAGGCAAAACCACGATTCATCAAGCTCAAACGTGCCGCCGAAAAATACGGGTCTGTCGAATATCCATACGAACCGTAAGCGTATTGTAAAAGTGGTTGTGAACCATCTTTTTTGAAGCCTTTTTTGTAAACAATTGATATAGGCACTTTTACACCGTCACGAGCCGTAGCAAAAAGGCGTTCAGTTACGTAATTATCTTTATCAAATTCGCCCAAAACTTCCTGTTCTTTCATCAATTTCTCAACTTTCGTATCCATATTGTAGTCGAAAGTTGAGCCAGGGGTTGTCAAAGAAGTGTAGCTAAAACGCAAAATATTCGTTTCAAAATCAGGATTTGCACCCACGCCTGCATCGTAAGCGGCTTCATCAAATTTTACGTAATGCTCTTTTTTGTCGGTTTGATTAATGATTCTCAAATGCAAAAGGGCTTTACTTCTTTCCTGCAAAACCAAATGATTTTTGAAGACTTCAATACCATCTAAATACGTATCGGCACGGTGCGGAATGACCTCTTTCCAACTCTTCATATCAGCAGTTTTGCCTTCTTCAACTTCCATCAATTTGAAGTTTGACGCTCCATCTGCATTAGTACGAATATAGAATTTACTCCCAAAATGTTCGATATAATACTGTAAACCGTGTTTTCTTGGAAAAAATGTTACAAATTCTCCCGTAGGATTTGAAGCATCCAACAAACGATATTCCGATGAAATTCCGTTATGGTCTGATACGGAAATGATGTATTTTTTCGATTTTGTTCTGCCGATTCCCGTATAAAATTGTGGGTCTTTTTCGGTGTAAACCAATACGTCCGTTTTCGGGTCAGTTCCCAATACGTGGCGATAGGCCTTTGAGGCAAGCAAAGTTTGTGGGTCACGCACCATGTAGAAAATTGTCTTGTTGTCGGTTGCCCACGCATACGAACCGCCTTCGGTATTTTTTATTTGGTCTTTCAATAATTTTCCCGTTTTCAAATCTTTGAATTTGAGGGTATAATTTCTACGGCTGACGGTATCCACACCGAAAGCCATAATTTGCTCATTATCAGCAATTTCGTAGCCCCCAATGTTGAAATACGTTTTGCCTTTTCCCATCGCATTTCCGTCCAAAAGGATTTCTTCTGTTCCTTCCAAAGAGCCTTGTTTGCGACAATACACTGGATATTCTCCGCCTTCTACGTACTTTGAATAGTAGTAATAATTGCCATCTTTCACGGGTACCGATTCATCTTGCTCTTTTACACGTCCTTTCATTTCGTTGAAAAGTTTCTCCTGCAATGCTTTTGTGGGAGACATTACGGTATCGGTATAAGCATTTTCTTCGTTGAGATATTTAATGACTTCTGGATTTTTTGGGTCGTTCAACCAGTAATAATTATCTTCACGAGTATCTCCGTGGAGCGTCATCGGGTGTGGTTTGATAACCACCGTTGGGGCTTTAATTACGTCTGGGTTCATTGGGACTGGTTTTTGTTCTTTTTGGCAAGATGATAATAGTAAAGCAACGCCAATTGTTAGGGATAAGTTTTTCATGGTAAATCTTTTGTGATGAAATGAATTATTTAAAATTAACCAAAATTCAAGAACATTGTTGAGATAAATGGTTAATTAGCTATCAACTAAAATTATCAGAACATGAAAAATATTGCTTATATACTTTTAGGAATTGCAGGAATTATGGTCGCTGTCATATTAATCTGGGGAATTTTGACTTTATTTTCGATGGGCATTAATGAGAAAACACTTATCATCATCATATTCGGTGGAATTGCCTGTTTTGGATTAATTGGAAGAATCATCTACGTGGCTAAGGATTCGAGAAAGTGAGGTAGAATAAAGCATCATTGCCTTTTTAGTACAAAGTAGCACCGACTTTATACGTGCTACTTTGTATTAAATCTTTTAGGTATTTGATTGTTAGATAATTAAATACATTTTTGATATTATTTTACAGTTTTTTCGTCCAGTTTCTGTTGAATCGCTTTCAAAATTACCAACTGTTTCGCTTGACTTTCAAATAATGTTTTTATTTGTTCTTCCAATAATAAATCTACTTTTTGGTGCAAACCTCTCACTTCCAATTCAGCTTTTAGATTTATTAGATAGTCATTTTCACTTCTTTTGCGGTCTTTTTCCTCTTGTCTATTTTGGCTCATCATAATGATTGGTGCTTGCAAAGCGGCTATGCAGGATAGAATCAAATTCATCAAAATAAAAGGGTACGGATCAAACTCTCCTTGTTTTGGAGCATTTGTATTATAAATTATCCAGATAATAAGAATGATAAAAAATGTGATAATAAAGGCCCAACTTCCTCCGAAACGTGCTACTTTATCCGAAATCGCTTGCCCACGAGTCAGTAAATCTTTGGGGGGATTTTGGAGATTTTCAATAATTAATTTTTCATCTTCAATAGTAGCTTCAACGATTGACCTGAGTTTTTTAACTTGGTCAGCCTCCGACTGCAATAAGTTTTTTATATCTTTATCCATTTTAGATTTTATAAGTTTTCTATGCAATGTCACTAAATTTTATGGTTAATCAACCGAAAATCTTTAAAACAGCAAAAAGCACTATCTATTTTTTAGACAATGCTTTTGCTACGGAATAACGATAAATTATAAGGGTCTTCTGCCTTCAATAATTCTTAGAATAACCGCAATCAGGGCGATAACTAAAAGAATATGAATGATTCCGCCAGCACTATAACCGATGAAACCAATTGCCCAGAATATGATAAGGATAACTGCGATGATATAAAGTAAATTTCCCATGATTTTAGTTTTTTTGAAAAAGTTAGTTGGTAATAAGACTTTAAAATCAATGATTATATATGAAATATAATTTCTTAGTGATGTATTTGAGAAAGAAAATCCGCCACCAAAAATGGCGGATTCTTGTCAACACCTAACCACTATTAAAATATTGTTTTCCTCAATTAAGGAATTAAAAAAGTCTTATTCCTATTGTAGCCTGATACCAAGCATTTTTATAACGTGGAGTGGTTGATGTGCCATCTCCGTTATTGTTTTGCACGTCCCATCCTGCTCTCGCACTAATCACAAAACTACTTAAATTGATATCCACACCACCCGTCAAACCCAAAACATTCTTTCTAATATTATCATTGTCGAATACCTTTTGTTGATCAACCATTGTTAGCGAAGTCGTAAAATTATTATTTTGCTTAACCAGAAATGAATATTGAGGTCCAGCCAAAACCGTTAAAAAACTAACCGGTTTAATAGCTAACAAAATTGGCACATCAATAAAAGTAGTCGTGCGTGTGGCACTATAATTACTACCTAAAAATGACCCAGATGCTTTAAAACCCTTTTCTGAATAAATAACTTCAGGTTGAATGCCAATCACTTTTCCTAAGGGTAAAGATAAAAATGCGCCCGCTGCTAATCCGTATTTCCCATCGGCTGTAAATTGCTCGCCTTGAGAATCGTAAACATTTGAATAATTTGTGCCTATTTTTAGGCCAAAGCTAAGTTCGTCACGAGTTTTTTGTGCATAACTATTGCTTATCGCAAAGCCAATAATTGCGGTTAATAACAATAACTTTTTCATTCTGTGTTGATTTAATAAGTTTAGTTTTAATAAATTTCAATAAGATTTAGAGGTAATTTATTTTAGAATGTTAGATGATTATAAATTCTTGTCAATAGATTTATATTTGATTAATCATGGCATAAATTTCCTCTTTTGGCATTCCTAATTTGGCTTCGAGTTTATTGAAAATTTCGTCTTGCGTTCCGCCGTCAGCCATCAAATCCTCTTCCGTCAAAGTACTAAATTGTTGCATCAATTTTTCTTTAATTTCTGCCCAATTTGATGTTGCTTCACCTGATTTTTCCATATCCTTTCCGTTAAATAATTACTCAACAAAGTTCTTAATTATTGGATTGTGAAGTGTTACATAATATTTTAAATAACTTATATTATTCCCACTTCTGAGGGACTTATACTTGTTTTTTGAAAAAGTAATAAGGGAATATTAGACCCAAAAACAAAA
>JBBAKY010000170.1:0-5620 GCA_040403295.1 Arcicella sp. | reverse complement strand
TAAGTGATAAAAATCTAAATAAATTATATATATTTTGTAATAGTGGTTAGTTCATTCACGTATGGATTATAATTAACTAATGGGTATGATAAGAGAAGAAACATCCTACCATACCCAAACAAATTTGATACTAACTATAGAATAACCTGCACAATTATATTTTAAATTTGTCTCTTTCTTGTTTTAACTGAAACAAAATAAATTATTAAAAGTATTCAAAACAATTTTACTCGACAAACGGTTGGGAATTGTCTATGAATAGTAATATTTTCTGCGAATGCACACGAAAATGCCCTTCACGTAAGTAGGCTAAACTAAATCGGATAAATTTAACTTAATTTATGCTTACCTTTATTTACCATTCACCGATAATTTATGTACATTCACCGAAAGACAAGTTTGCCATTTGTTCTCATTCCATATTCATTCCTTAAATTTACGGAGTACCTTCAACAACTTGCAATAGCACGGATAAATAAAATATTGATGCCAAAGTATTTATTTTGGCTTTACAACAGCTTTGTAGAGCGTAGCCATTAAAACAGGCACGATAATTGCAGGAATTATTGGCAACAAAACAAAACCACGCTTAAATTTATAGTCGTCTTATTTGCATATCATAAGTTTATGTGTAAAATAAGTAACTAATACAGCCAATGAATACTATCATAATTGAAGATGATAATCTATCTCAACAAACAATCATCAGAGATTGTAAAATGTTTGGAGATGAGATTAATATATTAGGAGTTTTTGATTCGGTCGAGAATGCTGAAGCGTTCCTTAGCACCAATACAACAAAAATTCATTTAATTTTTGTTGATGTTATGCTTCCGGGTAAAAGTGGGGTAGATTTTATTTCAGATTTATTTATTGTGCCTTACATCATTGTGACAACGGCCCATGAAAATTATGCCGTAAAAGCATTTGAACTGAATGTAGTAGATTATTTAAAAAAGCCTTTTATTTACAGCCGATTTGTTCAAGCAGTTGAAAAGGTAATTAAACTCATAAAGTTGGATGAAGAAGTAGGTTCGAGTGAAACGTTAGTTTTGAAAAATAAAGGATCAATCGCACGCTTTTTAGTTAAGGATATTGATTACATAGAGTCGTATTCCGACTATGTCAAGATACACATCAAAAATGAGTCATTCTTACATTTAATAGCTTTAAAAGACATTATAAAGAAATTACCTGAAGATAAATTTATTCAAATACACCGGCAATTTATTATTAATATTAGTAAGGTAACTTCTGTTGATGATAACAAAATTTTATTAAAAGGCCATGAGACGTTAGCAATACCCATAAGTAGAGCTAAAAGAAAAGCTTTCTATGAAAAATTTTTACAAAATTCTTAAACGTTGAGTAAGCTCAAAAGGATTTTTTTGGAGTATTCACCACACGGTAAAACGGCTATAAGAAAACGCTCAGCAAAGTACTTTCAAAACAAAAATCCTGAGAGAACATAACATTCTCTCAGGATTTTTTACTTTATAATCAATTCTAAATCAGTCCATTGGTACTTCCATCAACAATAATTCTACGCCTGATTGGGTTTTGAAATTTACGGATGAAACATCTTCTAAGCCCAATCCATCACGGAATTCTAAATTTTCTCCGCTGGTTTGCACTTGTCCGTTTACCACAAAAATGTACAGTCCATTGCCTTCACGGTGCAATTGATAATTAAAATCTTGACCCGCTTCAAATTTTCCCATGCTGAAAAAAGCATCCTGATGAATGCCCAAAGTGTTGGGAATATTAGCCTCAATGGGTGAAACTAACAACTGAAAATTATTGTGTTGCGCCGTTAAATCAAACGTCATTTGACCGTAACGTGGTGCTACATTTCCTTTGTTTGGAAATAACCAAATCTGAAACAATTTCAACAATTCTTCTTTTGAATGATTGAATTCGGAATGATAAACGCCCGTTCCAGCCGACATTACTTGCACTTCTCCTTTGGTGATTATTCCGTGATTCCCTTGATTATCACGGTGTTCAACCACGCCTTCCATTGGAATTGTGATGATTTCCATGTTGTCGTGTGGGTGCATTCCAAAGCCCTTTCCTCCCGCAATTTGGTCATCATTCAAAACTCTCAAAACCCCGAAATGTACTCGATTGGGGTCGTGATAACCCGCAAATGAGAATGTCAAACGGGTTTTCAACCAACCGTGGTCAGCCTGTCCACGAGAATTTGCTTTATGTAATGTTTTTTTAACGGCTGTATTTATGGTAGTTTCCATCGTCTTTAAGATGAGCTATTTATGCTTGTTTTACTAACTGAATGTTAGCAATTAACTTTACTTCTTCACTTACTAATACGCCACCTGCTTCTGTGGGTGCGTTCCAAGTTAAACCAAAATCTTTACGGTTTAGTTTTCCTTTTAATTCAAATCCTGCTTTCACATTTCCCCAAGGGTCGGTGGCAGTACCATTGTATTCTACTTCCAAATCAATCGGTAAAGTAACACCTTTCAAGGTTAAATTTCCTGTCAAACTGTATTCTTCATCACCATTTTTAGTAAATGATGTTGATTGAAACGATAACGTTGGAAATTGTTCAGCCTCAAAAAAATCTGCACTTTTCAGATGTTCGTCACGCTGCTCGCTATTCGTTGTAATGGATGCAGTTTTTGCTTCAAAAGCAATGCTTGCTCCTTCAAAATCATCCTTACTGTTTTCTAAAGAACCACTAAATTCCTTAAAATTTCCAGTCACGGTTGTGATTACTAAATGTTTTACTTTAAACTGAATTTCTGAGTGTGAAGGGTCAATTGCCCAAGTTGAATTTTTCATGATAAATTATGTTTAAAATTTAATTAATGTATATACATTTAATGTTATAACATCATATAATATAATTAGTTCATCGAAGGGTAAAAAAATAATAGGCCGTAAATAATTTGTGGAAGGTAATCGTAAAACTTAATACATAACTTGTTAAAAATCAAATTATTATCTTTTACGCCTTATTACAAATTATTTACTGCCTATTACAAAAATTATTAAAATAGCGATTTTATAACGTCGTTAATTTCCAAAGTCAATATCACTTTTCTCCATTTTACGGTCTTTTTTCTTGAAAGTTGCGTTGGCTTTTCCAATAGGAAGTTGCAAGGTCAATTTATAAAAACGTACTTCACGACGATTCATACTTGCTTGATAAACATTATCTTCCTCAAACGTACTGATTTGTTTACGAGAATTAAAAACATCATTTACACTAAAGACAATGCTGGCTCGGTTGTTCATAAATGGTTTTCTGACCGCAAAATCCGCCGCTTGAATGGGTAATCTAAATCCTTGTAAACTTGGCGTTTTACTATCCCGATTTACGTTGATTTGGGCAGAAATGTTACCCGGAAAACGATACGACAAATTCAATTTTGCTCGATATACCCACATTTCACTTTGAATGGTTGTGGTTTGAATAATAAAGTTAAAAACATTCACATTAGCCGTGGCAGAAAATGCTCCAGCGGTATATTTGAACGTATTATCCATCCCATACTGGATATCCGCCTTAGCATTAATGAATGACGTAACCAATATGGTAGGGTCGGTGGCAGAAGGTTGCGTAAAGGGCTTAATGGTATGGTCTTCGTAGATATAATACGCCGAAGCTAACCAACTTAAACGTCCAATATTTTGGCTATAATTCAATTCGGCAGTGTTGATAAATTCGGGTTGAATTTTTGGATTTCCTACGGTAATATTTTGACGGTCGTTGGACTGAATTCCCACAAAAAGCTGTCTAAACCCTGGTCTGCCCACTTTTCTACTTATACTAAATCCTAATTCTGAATCTTCGCTAAACTTTTTATTTAACGAGAAAGAAGGGAAAAATGCTTGAAACCAGCCATCGCCATTTGCCGTTGGATAATCGTACCCAAACGTTGAATTATCAAATCTTGACGTTCCGTGCAAGAAGGATTGTTCTACTCGAAGCCCCGCTTCCATCGTTATATTATGTTTTAGGCGGTGGTTATACAGAAAATAAAGGGCATTTACCGTTTCTAAAATTTCCGCATCTTGCGAATAGCTCGGCAATAATTTATACGCTTGGGTATCGTTGTTGAGCTGATTGAAAAAATACTGAATATCTCGACCAAAAGTATAACTCCGAAAGCCCATTTCAAATTTTGTGGAATCGTTAATCGGGTGAACATAATCCAACTGACCCAAATATTGTGAGCCAATCTGACGACCCGAAATGATATCTCTTTCTGGATAAAATTGTTGATTTGTGCCATCGGCATTTTGAGCAGTGGTGAGCCAATCAGCAGCGTTGGAAACATTGTTGCGAGTGAAGGAAGTTGTTAGGCTCAATTCACGTCCTTTGCGTGCAAAAGTCCGTTTCCAATCTAATTCAAGCCCTACGTTGGTGAAAGCGTTTTCGGGTTTTGTATTCCGTGAACCGTAGCTTGTGATGGCTTGTTGGGCATTTTTGTACTCGTATTGTTGATTACTAATCGTATTAAAAGCACCCCCAACAACGGTTCCTGCCACGGAAAATGTATTGAATTTATTGGGTGAATAATCCACCAATAATCGCCCATTTTGGAAAACATTATTAAGATTTGTATTGGTATTTTGATTAAAAAAACTAACGGGTGAGCCATTCAAAAAATTGGTTCGATTGACGTAACCATCCAAAGGATTTTGGGTAGCATTGACGTTGTAAAGTCCCGTAAAATTCCATTTCCCATCGTGATAATCGAGCGTTAAAGAACCGTCATATCTTGAATTATTACCAATACCAGCACTCGCCGAACCATTGAAACCGGCTTGTCTATTTTTCTTTAAAACCAAATTCACAATTCCGCCCGACGTTGAGGCATCGTAGCGAGCGGATGGGTTTGAAATTACTTCAACCGACTCAATTTGATTGGCTGGAATTTGGGCTAAAGTCAATTGGGTAGGTTTCCCGTTGATATAAATTGTCGTGGCCATGTTGCGCAAACTGGCATTTCCACTTTCATCAATGTTGATAGAAGGCACACTTCTCAACAACGATTCTGCGGTTCCACCGATGGAAGTAAGGCTTTTGGCAACGTTGAAAACTCGTTTGTCCATTCCGAAAGAAACTTGATCTTTCTCGCCTTTCACTTGTACCTCTTGCAACATTTTCGCATCGGGATTTACTTTAATAATACCCACATCAAGGCCTTTATCAGTCAATACAATTGCTTGACTAACAGACTGATACCCTACAAATGAAACTTTTAAAATAAGATTTCCTGTGGGTAAATTGCTGATATTAAACTCCCCTGATTCTGTAATATTTACGCCTCCAATAAGGGAGTCTTTTGAATTTTGGGATTTAAAAACGGTAACCGAAGCAAAAGATAAGGCCTGATTATTTGAGGCATCCATGACTTTGCCAGACACTTTTCCACCAACATTTGAAGGCGTTTGAGCGAGCGAAATATTTATCGAAATAAAAAATATTAAAAATAGATTTTTGAGCATGATCGTTTGCTTTGAAGTAAAATAAAGCAAATTTACGCCAAGATTTTGTAGGAAATTTGTACTATTTGGGGATACGCTACATTTGATTAATGTTTTCATATTATTAAATTGTTATACTTGATGATAAATGCTAAAAATT
>JBBAKY010000169.1:0-5768 GCA_040403295.1 Arcicella sp. | reverse complement strand
CTAATTACTAAAACTTTAAAAATTTTGTTAATCTTAAAACAAAAAAAAATGCGATTTAATGCTTAAAATGATGAATATTTATAAACAAAGGCTGCAAAAATTAGAAACTGAATATGAAAAATTAGTTTCTTTAACAAATGAAAAACTGAGTGTTGGGAATGGTATTTATGAACGGTATAAAAATCCAATTTTAACTGCCAATCATGCTCCATTGACTTGGAAATACGATTTTAATTCCGAAACGAACCCTTTTTTAATGGAGCGTTTTGGGATAAATGCTACTTTTAATGCTGGGGCAATTAAATGGAATGGGAAATATATTTTAGCCGTCAGAGTGGAAGGTTTGGATAGAAAATCATTTTTTGCAATTGCCGAAAGTCCCAATGGCATTGATAATTTTAAATTTTGGGAATATCCAATTCGTATGCCCGAAACCGAAAATCCAGATGGAAACGTTTATGATATGCGGTTGGTTGCGCACGAAGACGGATGGATTTATGGACTATTTTGCACCGAACGCAAAGCCCCAGATGCTAAAATAGGCGATGAATCTTCGGCGATTGCACAGGCTGGCATGGCACGTACAAAAGATTTAATTAATTGGGAACGTTTGCCAGACTTAAAAACGCCTTCTCCACAGCAACGAAATGTGGTCTTACATCCAGAATTTGTTGAAGGGAAATATGCCTTTTATACTCGCCCGCAAGATGGATTTATTGAAGCTGGAACGGGCGGAGGAATTGGATTTGGGTTTGCTGATTCCATGGAAAATGCAGTTGTTGAAAAGGAATTTATCGTGGATGAAAAGCATTATCATACTGTTTATGAAGTGAAAAATGGCCAAGGTCCCGCTCCTATCAAAACGAAACACGGATGGTTACATTTGGCCCACGGTGTAAGAAATACAGCGGCGGGTTTACGATACGTTTTATATCTTTTTCTCACTGATTTACAGGAACTTACGAAAGTAATTCACAAACCAGGGGGGTATTTTATTGCTCCAGAAGGCATTGAAAGAGTGGGTGATGTATCCAACGTTACATTCTCAAACGGCTGGATTTTAGATGATGATGGTAAGGTTTTTATTTATTATGCTTCTTCGGATACTCGTATGCACGTAGCCACTTCAACGCTCGACCAATTATTGGATTATGTCATGAATACCGCTCCCGATGGTTTCCGTTCTGCCTCTTCGGTCGAAACAATTTATGCCATTGTTGACAAAAATAAACACTACCAAGAATCGAAAGAAATGGTTTTAGCCAACTAATTTATGCAGGAAGTTTTAGAAAAATATCAATCAGAAGTTTCTCAGGAATTAGAAAATATACTTGAATATTGGCAAAAATATACATTAGATAATAAGTTTGGGGGATTTTATGGCAAAATAAATGAACAAAATGAAATAATTGCTTTTGCTGAAAAAGGCTCCGTTTTAAACGCCCGAATTCTTTGGACGTTTTCAGCGGCTTATGGAAATAATCCTAAAGCAGCATACCTCGAAACGGCAAACCTAGCGTATCAATATTTGCTAAATCACTTTAAAGACAATGAATTTGGCGGTATATATTGGTCGGTAGATTATCTTGGAAACCCTTTAAATACTCGAAAACAAATTTATGGACAAGCCTTTACGATTTATGGATTAAGCGAATATTTCAAAATTACACGCAATCAAGCAGCTCTCGATTGGGCAATTGAGTTATTTGAAATGATTGAAAAATACAGCTTTGATAAAGTTTATGGCGGTTATTTAGAAGCACTTTCTGAAGATTGGCAACCCATTGAAGATTTAAAATTAAGTCAAAAAGATGCGAATGAAAAAAAATCCATGAATACGCATTTACACATTATGGAAGCTTATGCCAATTTATTGACTGTCTGGAAAAATAAATTATTGACCGAACAATTAAAGGGAATTATCAAGGTATTTTTGGATAAAATTGTTGATTCAAAAACGGGGCATCAACATCTTTTTTTTGACAATGATTGGACGATAAAATCTGAGATTATTTCTTATGGACATGATATTGAGGCCGCTTGGTTAATTCACGAAGCCGCCGAAATTCTTGGGGATAAGGGCATTTTACAAGAAACTCAAAAATTAGCTCTAAAAATGACTGATTCAGTCAAAAGTGGTATTTCGGAAGATGGTGGTTTAGCCTACGAATCTGAAGGTGATGCGCACGATACCGATAAACATTGGTGGGTTCAGGCAGAGGCGATGGTGGGTTATTTTAATGCTTTTCAATTATCAAGAAATGAAAAATATTTAAAGCAGTCTATTAAAAGTTGGGGATTTATCAAACAATTTTTAATTACCCCAACGGGTGAATGGTTATGGGCAACGCAAGGTGAAAATAATTTACCAATGCCAAATCAAGATAAAGCTGGATTCTGGAAATGTCCTTATCATAATGCCAGAGCTTGTATCGAAATAAAAACAAGAATAAAAAATATGAATACCTAATGTACAGAGTCAGAATCAATTGATTTTGGCTTTTTTTACATAAAATATTTATTCCCTATAATTTTGAATGATACATCATTCCAAAATAGAACAAAAAACCTGTATTTTATCCTATAAATATAGGTATTCAAGTATTAATTGGGATTAATTGGTATTAATTTACAAATAAAGTACTTAAATTTATAATACTATACCGACTCCCAATTCATGAAATTTAACCAAAATTTTCAAACAAAATGACAAAGATTTATCGAGAAATTACGCCACTGACATCCAACGATTGTTTCACCGTTTTTTCAAGAACAAAAGATAAGTTTGATTTTCCGCTTCATTTTCACGATGAATTTGAACTTAATTTTATCGAAAATGCGGCTGGAGCAAAACGAATTGTAGGCGATAGTATTGAAATAATCTCAGATTTAGAATTAGTAATGGTTGGCTCAAATACACCGCATGGCTGGTTTACGCACGAGTGTAAAAGCGAAAAAATCAACGAAATCACCTTGCAATTCCACAAAGATTTATTTGATGAAAAGTTTTTAAATCGCAATCAAATGAGTTTCGTCCGTACTTTATTAGAACGTTCATCCAGAGGAATATCATTTTCAAAAGATGCCATTAACCTAATTAAACCTCGTTTGATGAGTCTTTCTCAAACCAATGGATTTGGTTCAATTATGGAATTAATGTCGATTCTGCACGATTTATCAGTTTCAAGAAGTATGAAAATGCTGACTACTTTATCTTTTGCCAACAACAATTCAACCTACGACAATCGCAGAATTGAAAAGGCCTTTGAGTACATGAAGAATAATTATGAGAAAGAAATCTCGTTGGAAGACATCTCTAAAATTGTGAATATGAGTGTGGTAAGTTTCAGTAGATTTATCAAAAAAAGTACCGGAAAAACCTTTATTGACAGTTTTAATGACATTCGACTTGGTCATGCTTCGAGATTGTTAATTGATACTCGACTCTCCATTGCGGAGGTTTCTTATAAATGCGGCTACAACAATTTATCCTATTTTAACCGAATTTTCAAGAAAAAACATAGCCAAACACCAAAGGAATTTAGGGATAACTATTCAGGAACCAGAACTTTCATATAGTGCTATTTTACTTGATTTTTAGCCGTTTCAGCTTGATAATATCGGAATAAAAAATCGTACATCACCAACTCATGCGTCCGCTGATTGTCACCAATGGTTCGATTGACCGTCATGTGAATGGTATCTGAGAGATATTTCATCAATTCATTTTCAGATTTTAATGTTTTAATCTGCTTAATAAAATGCTTTGTATTCGCCGATTTTACATAAATAAACTCAAAAAGAGGGGCATATTCGTGGGTTTCATTGAGAGAATTGTCTAAAATTTGTTCAATAACCGACCGATTATTTCTAAATCGTTGGTCTAATTGCAATTTTAAATCTTTGTTAATATTAAATTCATTGGCAAAACTCGTTTTCATTTTATCCATCAAATTTTTCTTTTGCGAAAGTGACAATCCAAAATCAGTCAAGTAGGTATCAATCAATTTCAGACACCATTGCCATCTAATTATTTCACGTTCTTCACCCCAAGTCTGGTCAATCAAAGCAATGATTGCTTTACTATCTTCAAAAAATATTGACTCGGTCAATTCCATCACAGTTGAACCATACCGTTCAATTTCTCGCTGATAAGAATCAACTTGTATTTTCCACATAACCTCTTCATTTTCAAAAGCTTGAATAAAATTTTTAAGCCTCAAAAATATTTTTCCGATGGCATTTGTATCGGGTAAATGCACTCGAAATCTTACATGTTTTTCAGGGTCAGCGTATCGAATAAAGAACCATTTATCAATTAATTGTTCCTTAATCAATTGCTCAACGAGCGGTTTAAGTGCTTGGGTTAAAACAATATCAGCGACTTTAGGACCTAAATAAAATTTAAAATATAACCATTCTGAACCGACCGAAAAATTGCGCTGAATTTCTGAATTTTCATTGTGCAAAGAATCGTTAAGTCCTTGATAAACCGCATTTTCGTTGATAAATGAAGCAATGAATTGGTTGGTAAATCCTTGTCCCAATTTATTTTTGACGATACTATTTTCTTCCTCAAAGAAAAACTCTTTAATTTCAATTTTCTCCCGATTTTTTATTGAATCTATCCAAATTTGAATACTCAAAAGATTTTCAATATTGACCAATAATTCGTTGTCATAATCCACTAAAACAAACCGTTTTGGCAAACTCCATTGAAGCTTAAATTTTTGTATTTTATCCAACAAATCTACTGATTTAGTAGATAATAATTCGACAAAATCCTCCTTTTTAAAGTGCCACGTAGCTAAGGAAAGAATCACATTTTTGTAAATTAATCTCGGAGAAAAAACCGTTTGAGGTGCAATATTGGACCAGCCTAAATCGAAATTAGAATGTAAATTTTGGGTTTGTAAATCACACAAAAAATTATACAATGGTAAAGAATTCTGAGAAAAATTATGGGCATTACTCAGTCTTGGAATCACTTCTTTGTTCAATCTTTTTGAACGTAAAATAACTTTATCCATTTGCAAATCAACCGAAACGTACAAATCTTCCAAAGGAATTTGGTTTTCAATTGGTAAGGAGGATTTGGCTAAATAAGGTATTTCATATTCACGGAAAGGTGGATGCAACAAAATATTGCCAAGTCGATTTTCGGGTAAATGCACAATTTCTGCAAAAATAATGTCAGGATTATTCGCTTGTTCTTGCTTGGTGATAGTTTGTATTATTTCAAAAATCTGCTCATCAGTATGCGCAAAACGTCCCAACAGATTTGCGCCACTTGAACCACTAATTGCTTCTAAATAAATGGGATAATTTTCATCACCCGTGTGCCTAAACATGATGGAACTTGAAGGAGCAGTTTGAGCGTTATTTACGGCAAATTTCTGTAAATCCTCCATTTTTAATTCAACTTGATAGGCATCCGTCTTGTAGGCTTTTAGCCATTGATTAAACAAGAATTGTTGAAAAATATTTTGTGAGAAATTAAGTACTTTATTTTCTATTTCTGGTAGATTTAAACCATCAGTAATGGGTGTATTTTTACTCTTTCCTAAATTTCCATAACCAATTCCTACTTCTGTATCAAGCGCCAACAAAATCGGCAATTCTCTTGTCTCATAACGTTCAAAATAATTGGTTTTAAACTCTTTAAGTTTCTGATTTACAGGATTTAAAGTTATTTTATTAAATAAATCATGTATCTCTTTAAAAACTTTTTGATAATCAGTATTAAGGGTATTTTTATTAAACTTTTT
>JBBAKY010000168.1:0-5771 GCA_040403295.1 Arcicella sp. | reverse complement strand
ATATTTTTTACAAACCACTAAATTAATGTGTAATGAATGATTTTAGGTCATTGTTAGCTTACCAGAAAGCGTTTATGTTGGCGATGGAAATTTTTAAAATTAGTAATAATTTTCCAAAAGAAGAAAAGTATTCATTAACCGACCAGATAAGACGTTCATCACGTTCGGTATGTGCTTGTATTGGTGAAGCGTATAGAAAAAGACGATATCAAGCTCATTTCATAAGCAAATTAACTGATTCTGACATGGAAAATACGGAAACGCAAGTTTGGTTAGATTTTTCATTATCCTGTAAATACATTGAAAGAACGAAATATGAGGAACTTATTGAAAAAAGCGAGGAGGTTGGCAAGCTAATTTATTTCATGATTAATAATCCAGAAAAATTTCTACCAAAATCAATATAACTTGAAATGCAATCTTGCCAACTGCCTACTACAAACTGCTTACTATTATTTCTCGCATTGTGTCAATGTTCATATTTCCTTTACCAATAATTTTTTTGTTTTTGTCCAAAATATAAATTGTTGGCGTAAATTGGGCATCAAATTCTTGATAGAGATTTATTTTCCCCGTTCTATCAATCACATTTACAAAAGATTCTGAGCCAATTTCTTTAATAAATGCCTTCCAAGTTTCTTCGTTATTACCAAAAATTGGCGCAAACACCTCAATTCCCTTTGCTTTATATTCTTGAATAAACTTTACCAATTGTGGCGTAAAACTTTTACAATGATTGCAATCAGCCGCATAAATGTACAGAATTGTAAATGCAGCGGATTTCATCTCATACAAGGCTCGTTCTTTTCCGTTTACATCCGTGGCTTTTAAATTGGGAATTGTACTGCCAATGAGCAAATTTTTCAGAAATTTATATCTTTCTTTCACTAATCTAACCGTCGTTGTATCCCACATTAAGGGGTCATTAATGTAATATTTATTGAGTAAATGAGCATAAACGGCATCTCTGCCCATCACTTTGCTCGTTTCAGCTTGATTCGCTAATTTACTCACCAAGTATTTTCTCATGGGCGAGGTTTTACGAGATTTACTCAAAAATTTGTCCATCAAAACAATCAAAGAATCATTGGGTAAAAAATCTAATTGGTCAAAATAATATTTGATGGGTTGGTATAAAAACGGCGTGTAAATGAGTCGCTCGTCGTTAAGGTCGATGTTATCAAAATAATGTTCGACAAAAAATTTATTGCCCCAAAGTGGGTCTTCTTCGCCATTGGCTAATTTTGGAGCGGGAGGAATATCCGAAGCTAAGGTAGATTTGATAATATTTGAAGCAAAAGTACCTTCAAATGCTTTAATAAATTTATTCTTATATTGAATTGATTCGTATTGCAAATTATACATTTGATTGACCGAGATTGAATCTGTTTTTTTTACCAATTCTGAAATTTTAAGAGCATCTTTCACACTTTTCTGTTGGTAACTATAAAACAAATCATTTTCCCGTGAACCAAAGAATTTCAAGGAATTAAAAATATCCTTTAGGTTGGCTTCAAAAGAAAAATTTTGTTCCGTTATCAACAAATCAAAACTTTGCCATCCACCAATCATTACGTTGTACATCCCACTTTTGAGCGGCTTTTTACCTTCAAAAACGATGGTTCCATCCGAACTTGCAACGGTTGAGTCTTGAATAAAATTTTGATTTTCGTAATAGTACGTTAAGTAGCAAGTGGAGTCCTTCAAGCCCCTAATTCTTCCATCAATTTTGAAGCCTTGTGCATAAATGATTGAAGGAAAAAGGCAAAAGATAAAACCAGTTAGTAGTTTTTTAGGCATTTTTATGGGTATTTTTCGATGTTCGATTTTCGATGTTTGATTTTCGGACAGCAACGAAAATCAAACATCGAAACTACTATTTTCCACTCTTAATTTTCTCTTTTTCACGAACGGTTTGCTTGCGGTGGAAATCAATAAAATCTTCAATTTGTTCCACTGGAAGGCGTTTTGCAATGATTTTTTTATCCTTGTCTAAAATATAAACTACGGGCGTTGCATAAACATCGAAATTATTTTTGAAATCGGTATAATATTCCTCTTTGCCCGTCTGGGTGTTTTTATGAATATCAATCCCATGAATCATTTCTTCAAGTTTAAATTCCTTGATAAATTTCTTCCATTTGGCTGGAGTTCTATCAATAGAAGCCGCAATTACTTTGACATTCTTCGATTTCAATCCTTGATACATTTTAGCCAATTTAGGGGCTGATTCACGGCAATGGCCACATTCTGGGTCATAAATAAATAAAACCGTATAATCTGCCTCAATTTTAGGAATCAAAATTTCTCTTCCCAAAGTATCCGTCAAATACATATCTGGCAACGTTTTTCCAACCAATAACGGTTTCAAAACGGCTACTCTTTCCTTCATTTTTCTAACGGTTGAAGTATCCCATAGGGCTGGTTCGCCGATATAATATTTCTCCGCAATGTGTACGAATGCACCGTCAGTTCCCAAAATTTTAGGATTCTCATAGGTACTCGCAATCTTATAAATCACATACCTTCGTACGTCACGACCTTTGGCACGAGCCAACACTAAATCCACCGCTTTTGAAATTGAATCCGATGCTTGAACGGTCAAATCATCAAAATATCTTTCAATTTTCTTTTGCAAAAATGGACTACGCATCAAACGGTCGTCGGACAAATCTACGTTATCCCAAAAATGGTCTTTGTAATAATTAAATTGATATTGATAAAAAGCGGTGGAGTCAGCCTTGGTTACTAATGGCTTACCGAATGATGGAATTTCTGGCTCTTGGGAGGCTTTTATGAGTTTATTCACAAACATTCCATCCGTGGCTTTCAGCCAATCTTTTTGAAAAACAGCGATGTCACTTTGAAGTCTTTTTATTTTTCCCGAAGCCAACATAGAATTACCCATCTTCTTCTCCATTTCCAAAACCCTCATTTCTTCAAATTTCGATGCCATATCCTGCTGAAATTTAAAAAATGTTTCGTTTTCTTTTGAACCCGTCACTTTCATTTTTGTAATCAGATTGGTCGTATCTGTTTCAAAAGAAAATTCTTGGTTTCCAATAATCATATCCATGTATTTACTTTTCGGCAACGACACCAGATACAGCCCTTCTGGAAGCGTTTTATCTCCCACAAAATGAAAATTTCCTTGCGCATCTACTTTGGCCGTATCTTTTATAACTTGCTGATTATAACCAAAATAGTGGGCTAAAAAGACCGTAGTATCTTTAATGCCACGCACTTTCCCATGAATCGAGAAACCTTCTTTTTTCTGGGCAAAAAGATTAATTGAAGAAATTAGTAGTAGTAAAATGGGTAAAAATTTAATTGGTAGTTTCATGATTTTATTGAAAATTTCAAAATTTGACTTATGACAATCCTTAAACGAATTTGTCATACTTTTGTGTATTATTTAAGCTAAATATGTGGCAATTTACGCTACTTATCTCATATCTGAAAATTCGGGTTAATCCTTTCGCCATGTTTTATTTCCTCTCCAAAATTCTTTTCTATATTTTCATGCCTTTATCCTTAATCTTGATCGGTTTATTGGTCGCTATTTTTAGTAAAAACACCCGAACAAAAAAACTGAGTCTAAGAATTTCTTTGGGGTTAATATTTCTATTCGGTAATGGCTTTTTAATCAATGAAGCCTTTCTTTGGTGGGAAACCCCTCCTATTTCACCCGATGCCATTTCTCAGCCTTACGATGTAGGTATTATTCTCACAGGAGGAATGATAACGAATAAGCAATTATCTGAAAATCAAATATTTACCGACAAAACAGCCGATAGATTTATTCAACCATTAAGGCTCTATAAAATGGGAAAATTAAAGAAAATACTAATTTCTGGTGGAAGTTCTGACTTAAAAATTATGCGACAAGATGTTACGGATGAAACTATGAAAGTAGCTCAATTATTGGAAGAATTAGGTGTAAAAAAAGAGGATATAATTTTGGAACGAAACGCAAAAAATACCCGAAAAATGCGATGAATTCAGTGGAAATTTTAAAGAAAAATCCACAATTTGGGACTAAATATTTACTTTTTACCTCCGCATTTCATACCAGACGAGCGATGGGTTGTTTTCTAAAAATGGGTGTAAAAATTAATGCATTTCCAACGGCTTTCAAATCGAAAGCAAGAAGTTTTACCATTGATAATTTATTGATTCCCAGAGAGTTAAATCTATTTGAAGCCTACGAGCTTATACATGAATTGACTGGATACGTAGTTTACAAAATTTTAGGTTATTGTTAAAATCAGCGAACGAAAAATAAAAAAGGAGGGAAAAGAAACAAAAAATAGCAATTTGTTCTGTTTTTCCATTTCTTCTTTCCTCCTTTTTGCTTTTTTCTCTTGCTTATTTACTCAAAATTCCTGAAAGTCTCAATAAATCAGGATTGATTTCCTTTTTCTTCGTGATAGTATCGTGGAAAGCAGTATAGACTAATTGGTCGTTTACAATACCCGCCATTTCATTTTTATGACCTGCTAAAAGTCCTTCCAATGCTCCTAAGCCCAATCTGCTGGCCAAAATTCTATCAAATGCACTCGGACTTCCTCCTCTTTGAATATGGCCTAAATTAGTCACCCTGATATCCACAGGAACATCTATGGTATTTTTAATTTTCTCGGCAATAGTTGCGGCGTGTCCTTCTTCGTCTCCTTCGGCAACAACCACAATTGATGAAGATTTTTTCCTGGCAAAACCCGCTTTTAAAGTTGCTACGATATCGTCAACTGTTTGTCTTTCTTCTGGAATCAAAATTGATTCTGCACCTCCCGAAATCCCTGATTGAACCGCAATATACCCAGAATCACGCCCCATCACTTCAATAAAAAATATTCTATCGTGTGAGTCAGCGGTATCTCTAATTTTATCAATGGCATCCAAAGCGGTATTTACAGCGGTATCATAACCAATCGTATAATCCGTTCCAAAAAGGTCATTATCAATAGTTCCTGGTGCTCCAACGGTTGGAATATGAAACTCATTGAAAAATATCTCCGCACCCGTAAATGTACCATTTCCCCCGATAGCCACTAAACCCTCAATGCCATGAGATTTAAGTTGATCATATCCTTTTTTACGACCTTCGGGAGTCATAAACTCTTTGCTTCGTGCCGACTTCAAAATGGTTCCGCCTCTTTGAATAATATTACTTACTGATTGTGAATTAAGCGGAATAATATCGCCTTTAATCAATCCATTGTAGCCTCTAATAATGCCAAAAATTTCGACTCCGTGATGAAGTCCACCCCTGACAACGGCTCTAATACAAGCATTCATTCCTGGGGCGTCTCCACCTGATGTTAATACTGCAATTCTTTTCATACGATTTAAAGCCTCCGTTCTAACTGGTCAACATTGTATTGGGAGGAATATTTAAAATATTGTTTATACCAAATTTAATACACTAATTAAGCTATTTTATGGAATTTTATGCTTGTTTTTGGTAGATTTACCAATTTTATTTTGGTATAAATACTTTACTAATTCTTCAAATAGTCATTTGCAAATTTATTATTTATAAATGACGTTTCTAATAATTATTAAAAAAAAATGGCATTAAATTATTTCAGTTGTCGATTATATAAGTATTTCAACAAAAAATTGAATTGTACTGTAATATTACATAATTATTCCCCTTTTTCAAGAAGTATATATTTCTTAATCGTTGCTAACATTGTTATTTTTGTCTAAAATTTTGAAAAAATTAACATAAAAATAATTCTTCCTTAAAACACTTTTTATGAAGTAAG
>JBBAKY010000167.1:0-5823 GCA_040403295.1 Arcicella sp. | reverse complement strand
GAGAAAAATTCTACCAGACCCGCGACGATTTTTGTACGTTCTTTTAATTTTACCCCAAGTATTCAGAAACATTAATTGAACTGTTAAATAACTTGAATGATGATACTAAAACACAATTTGCTTCACACTTTTTGATGCACTCTAGTAAAAGGATTTACCAAGAAAAGATGGCAAAAAAAGGTGAATCCGATTGAAAAGTCAAGTAACTGATAATCAGCGATTTATGAAATTTATTTTGAAAAAATAGTATTGATAACTAGTTGTATTTCAGTGACTTACACTATACTATCTTACTTTAGGCCCAATAAGGGACTTGCAACCAAAAATTGAGTTTAGGAGACATGATAGTTTAGATTTGGCCCAAATGGTGAACTCAGCCCTAAATTATATTATTCACACATTTCTGAAGTCTTTCTATCAAGAAGCCCTTTGGACGTACTGTGAACAAAAAGCATTGAAATATGTTTCCTTTGTTGGTATAAACTACTCCATCCCTATGGTAGTGTGTCCTCACCTACCCGATATACAGGGTGCATTAAAAAGTGTGTGGTAAGCACTTATTATTTCAAGAAAGTCAGTTTAATATTAATTATTGAACCTAATTTGCTCTTAGGTTGTGAACATCAAAAATCATTTGCCCCACACTTTTTGATGCACTCTCAATTATGGCGATCGTTTTTGCAATGGCAGCCGAGATAGAAAGAGATTTGATTTCTCAAAGAACCAAAGAAGCCTTACGAGTAAAAAAAGCAAACGGTATGATTTTGGGTCGTCCGAAAGGACCAGGGAAAAGTAAATTGGATATTCACCGAGTTGAAATAGAAGCTCTCCTTCAAAATGGCTCAACGCAAAGTTTTATTGCCAATCGTTACGGAGCTACCGAGGCAACTTTGAGCAATTGGATTGCTAAGAATAAGATTCAGAGACCCAAAACGGAAAGAGTAAAGGATAAAATTGGTAAATAAATCATTTACTATTTATCGGCACAAAAATACATTTGCTGCCGAAATATTAATGAGATTTTTTAACGTTAAAAATTGTTTCTTCTTTAAGCTGTTCTGGCGCTGTTATAAGAGACTTATTAATTGGAAGAATTTTTCATTTTTTTAATTATCTCTTCTACCTTTTTTAGAGGCAAATCTACAATGTCAGCAATAAAAATCGTGTCAAATCCTTTTTGAATAAGGTTTTTTACAACTTTAAAATTTGTTTCTTGTTGAAGCTGTTCTGTCGCTGTCATGGCAATATTGGTTGCAACTAAAGAAAAGTTAAAAATTTCCCACGACCTCCGTAGAATTTTTCAGTTCGGTCAAAATCACGTCTAAGCGATTCTCAGCGGCTTAATTTTATCTTTGATAGCTTATCCAAATCAAAAAGTAACTCTTCTTCCTTTTTCCCAAAGTCAAAAGACCCTTTCAAGTTAATGTGCGACCACGTGTGCGTGTTAGTTTGCAAAATGAGTTTTAGATTATCCTTTTGTTCCGCTACGGTGGCACAACTATCCAAAATTTGTAACATCAACAAGTGATTGTAATAGTTTATAATGTTCATTATCAGTCGTTTACATCCTTCGGCAGTGAGTTGTTCTCTTTGAGTGAGCCAGCGATAATCTTCACTACCAATCACCGCTCTGGCAAAAGCGTTACCATGCTCGCCATTGGCTAAAACTTCTTCCACCGAAGCTCTAATTTCTGGGTCGTCAATGTATCTGAGAATATAAATGGTTCTCAAAAGTCTGCCCAAATCAGAAAGGGCTTTGTATAATGGATTCTGACGGTCATAAGAATTTAACCTCCTAAACAGGTCAGAAGCCTGTGTGTAACCCAATTTTATGCTACAAACGACCCTTAAAATATCATCCCAGTGTTCAATAATGTTGTCAATATTCACTCTTTCATTTGGCACAATCTTGTAGCCTTTTTCTTTGTATGTAGAAACGGCATCAATGGAAAATAACTCTTTGTGTTTAAGATTGGCAATCCGAGGTCTCAGGTCAATCCCAATAAAATAGGTAATGGCAAAACACGGCAAAGAATGCCCGTGGTCATCGGTAGAGTGAGCATCAGGCATTAGCAATTCGTTGTGAGTTAATCCATTCAAAAGGTAGGCTGATTCGGGTTCATCGGCTGAAAACACCGTTGAGAATGTTAATTGACCAGCTTCGTCCAAGTGAGAATAAATTACTACTCCCTTACCATTTCCAAAATATTTGTAAGATTCCGAAGCCCTCAAACAAGGACCTGAAACATTGACTTTCATTCCATCACTACTGGTATGGACAAAGCCAGAAACTCGTCTGAATAAATCTTCTAAGGGTAATTGGTTTGTTAGCCCAACGATATAATCATTAACTTCCAGTAAAGTATCTGCATCAAAATAGTGTGTCGCTACGGTATCTAAGGCATTTTTGTCAATATTTTCTGAGATATTGCCCATCGGTAGAATCCCAATATTTTCACCATAACCAATCAAGGCAGCATAAAATAACCGCTCTGGTGGTCTTTTGGGATTCATCAAAGGGCTATGGTGCTGAAAAAAAGAAAGATAATTGCTGAGTTGATGAACTTGTGAAAGTACCCTCAAAATAGGCACGGAACGTTCGGGTGGATAGAGTAATTTGGTTAATCGTTGTTTCTCCTCTTTGCCGAATTCATCTTCTTGCGGCTTATGGGTTTTCCATTTCCCATGACTATCAATACTGATAAAAGGGTTTAAGGGTAGGTTTTGATTTACCCTTTCAAACTGACGATTTAGAGTCTCATTGATGTCGAGTAAAGTTTTTCCAGCTTCTTTAAAATGTGCAATTCCTGCTTTTTGTAAATATTCGTCACGATGTTTCTCCCATTTATCCATCGGGATTAAAAAGTGCGTATAGGCTTGATAGTTATACGAATTCTCCACGTGCAGCTCCCCCGATTTTAGGTGTTCTTGAATCTGTTTGAAAAGCAACATTTTGTACAAGGAAACTTTGAGTTTACCTTGGTCGGAGTAAATTCTTTGCTGTTCATCCATGCTCAGAAAATCAATCGGTAAATCCTTTTTCTGGATAATATTAGCCTTGTTTTCTTGAAAGTAAGTAATTGATTTGAGTAATGGATGGTTCGTATTTTGCATAGAAAACTGTAAATATTCCAACATTCCTGACAATTTTAATTGTAATCGAAACGATACTTTTTCTAATTCTTTGTAATAATCATCGTTATTTTGAGTGGAAGAATTTAATTCTTGTAATTCTTTAATTCGTTCAATATCAAGTGATAAGGTATTTTTATCAATCTTTTTCTGTCGATACAGTTCTTGGATTTGTGCTATTTTAATTTCTGCCGTTAATAAGATTTCATTGGAAATTCTCTCAATTTCAGTAAGCATCTCAGCATGGGATATACCACGAAAAGAGACAGTTGCGGTCAATTTTGTTCTAACAGGTTTAGTGTTCCAATAATTGCCTTGCTGGCGATTTTCGCTGCCATGCAAAGCTATTTTGACCGCTTTCTGGAAAGTCAAAATCAAGGCATCGCTCAGGCTAAAATACTGATGAATAATGAAGGCAATGAGCCACAGATTACGCTGAGAAAGGTTGTTTTTAAGTTGGGCAGTTTGGGTATCAATGACGTATTCAGCGTAATATCGAATGGTAGTATGGGATAAATTGAGTCTTTTAATGACGGGGAAGAGCTGCTCATACATGGCTTTAATTTGGATAAACATTTCCACTCTTTTCAGAATTTCTTGGTTTTCCATCGACTCAGGAATCTTTTTGAACAAAGTTAAATCATATTTCACCACTCCTGAACCCATCTTGGTCAAGGGTGATTTTTGGAATAAATTATCCAACAGTAAAATATCTTGCAGAGTCAAATGCCGTTTTAGAATATCATTGAGCTCTTTTTCAACGGTTTCAAGAGCCGCTTGGATTAGTGTTTTGAGTTGATAATAAGTAGGAATCTCAATCCGCTTTTCCCATAAATACGCCACTAAATTATCAAATATAAGGCTTGGTTTAGTTTGATTACGAGCCATCCTGATAGCTTCATCCAGTAAAGCATCATGTGTTTTCCCGTCACTCGAATAAGCCTTAAATCCAAATCCTTATAAAATAATCTCTCTGTGTCGATGATAGGTACTGGTTTTATATTCATCAATATCAACCTCGTTGGGGTCTCCTAAAAATTTTTGAACAATAAAATCAATATCTTTTTGGGGATAGGTTTTAGGGTGAAAGAACCTACCCATCAAACGGAAGTAGCCTAATTGTAAAACAAAGCCTGTTTTATTGGTAGGGCTTAATATTTGGGCGATCGTTAATTTTGCCCAATGAGGGATGACCAATAAAGAAGAACGTTCAGTTTCGCTGAGTTGGGGTGGCTCTTCAAAACGTTTACGTGCTTGTTGGGAGATAAATTCTTTATTTGCCATTTTAAACTGATTTTAAAGAAAATAAATCGTTTTTATAACGGTCGTTTTAATGTGTTAATAATATTGTAATAAAGGTACATTGAAAACTATGATATTCATTTATCTTTATGCCATTAAAATACCTTAACAATAAAACACCCAAAAAATATGATATTTGGCTATGTCAGAGTCTCGAAAATGGAGCAACATTTAGAAAGTCAAAAGAGCTTAATCGCTCGTTTTGTGGTGGAACGCAAATGGGTTATTGACGAATGGATAGAAGTAGAAATTTCTTCCAGAAAGTCGGTTGAAAAAAGGAGAATTACTGAATTATTGGACAAAGTTTCCCACGGCGATACGGTGATAGTTTCAGAACTGTCCAGGGTTGGTCGTTCCATCAAAGAAGTATTTGAAATTATTGAGGAGTTGATTAAAGTCAAGCAATGTCGATTGATTTTAGTCAAACAAGGGCTTGACCTTGACCCAAGTAATAAAAATGACATGACCAATAAGATTTTGCTAACGATTTTCTCGATGATGGCAGAATTGGAACGAGATTTCATCTCGGAAAGAACCAAAGAAGGACTCAGGGCAAGAAAAGAGCAAGGGATTATCTTAGGAAAACCAAAAGGAACAATTCAAAAATCAATGTATGACCCTGATAGAAAGAGGATTGAGGAGCTTTTTCGTTTAGGCGTACCCATTAATACAATCATCAAAACTCATTTGAAATATGGCAATTATTTATCTTTGAAGTATTATATTGAAAAGAGAATGTCAAAATAGAGGTTTGAATAGCCTGAGAATTGCTTAGACGTGATTTTATCTGAACTGAAAAATTCTACGGTGGTCGTGGGAAATTTTTGTCTTTTCTTTAGTTACAACCATATTTAGAAGAAATGGGGCAAGAACGAAATTTGCAAAGTGCTGAAAATCAATAAATTACAGACCTTATTTTATTTTAGGCCCAAATGGTGATTCCAGCCCGCTTTAAGAAAACCTAAGAGTGGATTTGGCTTTAAGAAAAACTAATATGATAGTTAGAAACCGTATATTTTCGGCAAATTGTTATGAAAACCTCAGAATTGAGTAGCCGGTATAATAATGGAAATTAAAAATTCTGCGAGACCCGCGACGATTTTTGTACATTTTTTTAATTTTACCCATAGTAGGTTTAACTTTAAGAAAAACTAAATATTTCGTTCGAAAAGTGAAATTTTCGCCCAAATGTTATGAAAACTTCAAATTTGAACCACGTCTGGTGGAACTAAGTGGTTCCTCGTCATATTTAATTTAGTTAAAAGCTATTTTAATGGACTAAATTTACACATTTTTAATCGTCTATTTATTTAACGCATTAGTGTATAGAAAGATATTTTATGCGAATCAGGGGTTAGATATTAGCCAATAGTATTAAAGCGGCGGCTA
>JBBAKY010000166.1:0-5979 GCA_040403295.1 Arcicella sp. | reverse complement strand
ACTTATTGAAAATCAGTTAGTTATATTAATTTTACACTTGATTAAATTAACTATTTCAAGTACCTTTATATCGTAATTAAAATCAGTTAAACAATTTATAAATTCTAATAAAATGGCTCACGAAATTGACACTCAAAAAGGGTTTGCGGGATTTGCTTCTTTCAAACAAACGGCATGGCACGGATTAGGCACCGTATTAGAAGAGCGCATCACCATTGCGGAAGCGCTTAAATTTGGAGGATTGGATTTTGAGGTATTGAAAGCCCCAAACGTCCACCGTTTTCCAGATGGCAAGGAACAGGTAAGTAAAGAATCATTTTTCACTTATCGAACGGATACAAAATGTGTTTTAGGGGATAAATTAGGCAAAGGCTATACGGTGATGCAAAACAAAATAGCCCTTGATTTGGTGGATGAATTGGTTAGTAAACAATCTATGACCATTGAAACCGTTGGCTCGTTAAGTGATGGAGCAAAAATTTTTGTAACCCTCAAAAATGAGACACCGATTGATTTAGGCAATGATGATATTACCGAACAATATTTAGTGTTACTCAATGGACACGACGGAAATACGGCTATCTCCGCTTATTTTACTAATGTTCGGGTAGTTTGTCAAAATACGCTTAACGCATCATTGGGATTGTCTAAAAATAAACACACGGTCAGACATACCTTTACGGCAAAAGACCGTTTAACGGAAGCATTGATAATTATGGGCATTATTAATCGCAATACGGATTTAGACAAACAAGCCTACCAACGCATGAAAGCCCAGCGATTTACGGATAAAATGTTTTCCCATTATTTAGGAAATATTTTTTTTACCCCGCTCGAAATGGCTGAGTTCAAGAAAGGAGAGTCGATTATTTCTACGAGAAAGAAAAATGCTATTGCTGAGGTAGTAAACTTTGCGCACACGGGAGTTGGACAGGATTTAGCGGGTGAAGGTTCGGCATTTTGGGCGTACAATGCCATAACGAGCTATTTTTCAAATAAGAAAGCTTATAAAGATACAGAAGTGAGAATGGATAATTTGCTTTGGGGAACGGATGCCAACGTAATGAATAAAGCCGCCGAGTTGGCACTCATGCCCGATAAAATTATTAATCTGGATAAGAATCTGGTTTCAAATTTAGTCATGAATTAAGGTAACGTATAGTTTATTACGGTAGATTTTTTAGTCTTAAATTATTTAAATGTGAGCCTTTTTTAGGCTTGTAAATCAAGTAAAAATCATGGAAAATGTCCTAATTATGGAGGGGATAATTGGTAAAATTGAAACCAAACCCTTTAAAAGTACTTCGGTCACTAACTTTTCAATTGCCCACAAAGAGCAATGGAAAGATAAAGACCAAACCGACCAAGAAGAAACGCATTGGTTCAATTGTGAACTGTGGAACGCTCCGCAAAAATTACTGGATAAAATGACTGTGGGCTCATTGGTGCTATTATTAGAGGCCAAATTGAAGACCAAAAAATACAGAAATAAGAACGATGAAGAAGTAATTAATTTTTATATTTCGGTTAATAAAATTAAAATTTTAGCCGAGAAAAAAGGCGTAAAAGAACCAAAGTAATTAACCATAAATGAGTGATTTAATTCGCTCATTTTTATAGAGAACAGGATAGCAATGAATTTTATTTTACCGCATAGAAGTCAATTTTATATTCAAAAATCATTAGGGCTTAATAGTTTAACGCATTGATAATCAGCTATTTATTAACAATTCATACTTGATTAAAATTATAAATTTTTGTATCTTTATATGGTATTCTAATAGAAAATAATCTTTTTAATTATTTCAAATGATGTATTCTTTTCAGTTGTTGAACGGTCGTAAATTCCGAACGAGTTGTTCAAAAGATAATGTATTGGTGTGCCATGTTCATTTTTTTGCCATTGATGAAATTACGGGTGATATTAAGGAGGTGAAACCATCAGAGGTAGATTTTTCAACCTTCATGGTATTCAAACCTCAAAGGCAAAAAATCAGGTACTTGCAAGCGTTTTAATAGTAGTTTCTTTTCACATTTTTAATTTCAATTTGTATGAAAAAGTCATTTTTGGGCATTTTTACCCTTCAAATTCTCATGTCTGTGAGTGGCTGTGCCACCATTTCCAGTCTCTCGTCCAATGCCATTCCACGCACTAACGTAAGTCTGTCGGGGACAAACGCTTCCGTAAATACGCCTTATGGGAATGTAAATACACAGACCCAAAAACCGAAAATCATTCAATTAGAGGGGCAATTTTTGAGAAAATCAAGAGATACTACATTCATTATTTCGGTTCAAAAGGCTGGAAATCTTTACAAAGCTACGTTTTCAAAAGTCAAGATTTCGGTGGATACAATAAAGGTGATTCAACCTTTATCGACTTATCAAATCGGAAAAGATTTTGCCTTTTTAGACGCTCAAAATAAGGTAGTTTTTAAGTACGTTTCGGGGTATCCAAATGGTATTAAGTATCATAATGATTTTTACAAACAATTTTAATCTGATTTTATGTACCAGTTTAACACAAAGACGGGCAAGAAATATTATACTTTTTATAGCCCCAGCGAAATACGCAACTTTTATTGTTTTGACTGTTTTGACGATTTAGGCAATCGTAAAGTACTGGAAACCAAAGAAATAGAGTATTCCAGTTTTAAATACGATAGATGTTTTTGTGAATGTGAAAATTAATGAATTTAAACAAAAGAAATATGGAAATTTTAGAATATGTTTCAGAGAATGAAATAGCCATTTTAATTAATTTGTCAGACTTAATTGAGCAGGGAAATTGTAATAAAAACGGCATCAAATCCAGTGATTATTCTTTGGGTTTTACAGTAAACGGGAATCCGTACTTTTCGTACTTTGAAATTGAGAAAAATATGGATGAAACTTTTGATTTAATCTTTTATCTCGAAAGACGTTACGGCTTGGACATTGTGGATTTGGAAACAAGCATTCCCAGAGAATCCTTGAAAAAAATCGTAGAAGAACGCATTTTTGGCATTTAAGATAAAAAGAAAATCACAGCGAGAGCCGTGATTTTTATATCAACTTGATAGAAATGTTTTTTATTTTACTGGATAGGAATTGCTTAGTCAAACATAAATTCTGAATCTGATTATATCAAAACCCCGAAAGGAAACTGGCAAAACAAAAACAATAACTTTATCTAAATCAGTAGATTATCCACCATAAAGCACACAATTAATTATATTTCCATTTCTAAAAGCGCATAACTTAATGCTTTCCCGTGCGTATCCATGCGTAGCGAGGTTGTTACACCACCCGCCAAAGCATCTTGGCAGACGAAAAGCAAGGATGAAATATTGGCCATTTCGTAGCGAACAATTTCACCTGAAATGATTCCTTTCAAGTGTTTTTTGACATTTTCAACGGTTACTTTTTGGCAGAGCATTTCGTAATCATTTTCGTTGTACGGAATCAATGAAAGCGTTGAAGTATTACCTTTATCGCCCGCTCGGCTATGTGCAATGTCGTATAGTTTCATATTTAATTTTGAGGTAATATTATCAACTTTCAAAATAGCCCACGATGGGTTTAACCTTATTTCTATCCACTAAAACGGATATAATACCAATGACTTCATTAACATATTTTCTGACTCCACCTCCACCAGCTGGGCCATTGGTATAAAGCGCTTCTACTTCTTCACCAACTAATACTGCTTCGGCTTGGGTTTTGGCTTTTGCGGCTACTCGCAATCGGACTTCTGAATTAAGATATTGGAATTCCGCATTTGGAAAAACTGAATTTTGACCAATATAATCAACCTGAATTTCCTCAAATAGAGGTTTTAGCCGCTTTTCAATTGTTTCTCCTGCTAATTTTGCCCTTTCTAAAGCCGAAGTCCCTGCGTAAGAAATTTCTCCTTCACCTTGCCAAAATGCTCTGTAACCAATGCTTACTTTATAGGTTTCTGGCTTGGTTTTACCACCGCCACCAGTCACTTTTATTTGATTTTTACCAATTTCTACCAATTTTACACTTGTAAAATCGGCAATGACATCGGGCGTGTAGTATTCGTTTGGGTTAATTACTTCGTACAATAATTGTTCTTTGGCGGTTTGCAGATTGATGATTCCGCCTGTTCCTTCCACTTTGCTAATAATTGCTGAACCATCAGGAAAAATATCCGCAAATGGATGACCCAAATTATCCATATTTTCAACGGGCTTTTTAATAGGGTCGGCAAAATATCCACCCGTAATTTGTCCTGCACATTCCATTAAATGCCCGATTACCGTTCCTTTTCCCAATAAATTATAGTTCTCAGTTTTCCAGCCGAATTCATGAATCATTGGAGCAAGAAATAACGATGGGTCAGCAACTCGACCTGTGATAATGATTTGAGCGTCAGCTTGTAAAGCTTCTAAAATTCCTTCAATACCGAGATAAGCGTTAGCAGAATTTACAATTGAATTTGATTTACGATTTACCATTAAATTATAGGCAAAATCTTCATGACCAAATTTTATAAAATCGTCATCAGTCAAAGTTGAATTATCAAATAAATTATCCCCATAAATAGCCGCTACCTTTATTTTGATACCTTGTTTTTGAGCAATTTCAATAATTTTTTTGGCTCCTTCTATCGGATTTGCCGCTCCCATATTGGTAATCAGACGGATATTATTTTTTACCAAATGGGGTAAAAGTGTTTCTATTCTACGTTCCAAAAGTGGGTCGTACCCTTTGGTTGGGTCTTGCATTTTGCGTTTATTGGCAAGGGCAATGGTACGTTCTGCCAAACATTCCAAAACCAAATAATCCAATTCTCCTTTTTCGGCAAGCACAATGGCAGGTTCAATTCTATCACCTGAAAAGCCCACTCCGCAACCGATTCTTATTTTTTGTTTCATAATTTACAAATGAATTGAACCCGTTAAAATCGCCACAATTGTCATCACTATTGTTGTTCCCCAAGCCCATTTGAAGGTGTGGCGTTGATGTTCGCCTAAATCAACTTCGGCCAAACCAACCAATAAAAAAGTGGATGCCGTAAGCGGACTAATGGGAAAACCAACCGTCATTTGTCCCAATAAAGCAGCCCGACCAATTTCGAGTGGGTCGATGCCGAATTGCGTTACGGTCTGACTCAAAATTGGCACAACGCCAAAATAATAGGCATCGGGCGTAAACAACATACTGGCGGGCAAACTGGTAATTGCCGTTAGCATTGGTAAAAGATTCGCATGGTTTTGCGGAATGAAAGAAACCAATGTATTAGCCATTTCTTCAATCATTTTTGAGCCTGTCAGGATTCCAGAGAAAATTCCTGCGGCAAAAATCATACTCGCTACCATGAAAATGTTTGTTCCGTGAGCCTTCATAACTTTGTGTTGGTCAGCGAGTTTTGGGTAATTAATCAACAACGCAATCATACTTGCCACCACGAACAAAACAGGCGCAGGAATCCAACCTTTCATCAAAGCAATAATCAACAAAATGGTCAATATCGCATTGAAAATGAGCAACTTAGGTCTTCTTAATCCTTGTTGTTCTTCGGTCAGATTCTCTTTATGACTGTATTGGAAATCAATAATTCCGAGTCTGTTTCTTTCTTTTTTACCCAACCAATACGCCACAAAAAGCACCCAAGCAATACCGCCTAAAATGGCAGGAATATTTGGGTTGAAAATATGAACTGCATCCGATTTTAAGGTAGAAATTGCTCTTGCTGAAGTTCCCGACCAAGGCACCAAATGCATCGGTCCAACGCTCAAGGCTACAACGGTTGATAAAACCAATCGATTGATTTTGAGTTGTATATAAATCGGTAAAAATGCCGAAAGTACAATCATAAAGGTTGCCGTTCCATCGCCATCCAAATGCACAATCATCGTTAAAATTGCAGTTCCGATGATAACTTTAAGTGGGTCGCCCTTTACCGATTTAATGATAAAGGCAATTACTGGGTCGAAAAGTCCTGCATCGAGCATCGTGGCAAAATACAAA
>JBBAKY010000165.1:0-6109 GCA_040403295.1 Arcicella sp. | reverse complement strand
TTACTCAAATTATTAATCTCAATTATTAGAACTTCAAAAGCCAAATAATGGACAGTTGATATTGGACAATTGCTCATTATCCATTACTAATTTTTCATTATCAATTGTCCATTATCAATTGTCAATTTCTCATTATCAATTGTCCATTCTCAATTATCCATTAATTTCGTGAACAAATTCATCAAAAATATCATTGCTTTTTCCTTAAAAAATAAGGGATTTACCTTCTTTTGGGTTGGTGTTTTGGCGGTTTCAGGGTTTATTGCTTTTCGTAATATGCCCATCGAAGCATTCCCCGATGTAACCAATACCCAGATAATCATCGTAACGGAATGGAACGGGCGAAGTGCCGAAGAAATTGAGCGTTTTGTAACGACTCCCATCGAAATTTCGATGAATTCGGTTCAGAAAAAAACCAGCGTGCGTAGTATTACCATGTTTGGTTTATCCGTCATCAAAATCATTTTTGAAGATGATGTAGAAGATTTATTTGCGAGGCAACAAGTCAATAATTTATTACACAGCATAAAGTTACCTGAAGGTGCCGAACCAGACGTACAACCGCCTTACGGGCCTACGGGTGAGATTTTTAGATACGTTTTAAAAAGTGATAGCCGTGATACTCGTGAACTTTTGACGATTCAAAATTGGATAATTGACCGCCAATTACGTTCGGTTCCAGGCGTTGCGGATTTAGTTGCTTTTGGTGGACAAGAGAAAACCTACGAAATCAGCGTTGACCCAAATCGTTTGTCAAAATATGATTTAACGCCTTTGCAAGTCTTTGAAGCCGCCAGCAAGAGTAATTTGAACGTGGGTGGCGATGTGATTGAAAAGAATGGCCAAGCGTACGTAGTTCGAGGCATTGGTTTGATTCAATCTATACAAGACATTGAAAATATTATCGTGGATGATGCCGACGGAAATCCGATTTTAGTAAAAAACTTAGCCGATGTTCGAGAAAGCTCCATGCCAAGAGTTGGTCAGGTAGGTTTGAACGGAAATGATGACGTCGTAGAAGGAATTGTGGTAATGCGAAAAGGCGAAAACCTCAAAGAAGTGTTGGAAAGAGTGAAACTGAAAATTGAAGAATTGCACGCAAAAATTCTACCGAAAGATGTACGAATGGAAACATTCTACGACCGTGATAACCTGATGAATTATACCACAGGAACGGTTATGCACAATCTTTTGGAGGGAATTATTTTGGTAACCGTTATCGTATTTTTATTCATGGCGGACTGGCGAACTACCTTGATTGTATCCATCATTATTCCATTATCATTATTGTTTGCCTTTCTTTGTTTGAAATTGAAAGGAATGAGTGCTAACCTTTTGAGCTTAGGAGCGGTGGATTTCGGAATCATCATTGATGGAGCCGTCGTGATGGTTGAAGGGTTATTTGTTGCCCTCGACCATAAAGCCCATAAAATGGGAATGCCTGCTTTTAATAAAATTGCCAAAGGTTCAATGATTAAGAAAACGGGAGCTGAAATGGGTAAAGCTATTTTCTTCTCAAAATTAATTATTATTACGGCGCTCTTACCGATTTTTTCTTTCCAAAAAGTGGAAGGAAAAATGTTCTCGCCATTGGCCTACACCCTTGGATTTGCGCTCATGGGAGCATTGTTGTTCACGCTTACGTTGGTGCCTGTAATGTCCCATCTTTTATTGAACAAAAACGTAAAAGAAGTCAATAATCCTTTCGTAAATTTTTGGAATAGAATCGTAGAAAAAGGCTTTGGCTGGACTTTCAAACATAAAGTATTTTCACTGGTGGTTTCCTTAGTAATCTTAGTATTATCGTTTTTATCGGCTCGATTGTTAGGTACGGAATTCCTACCACAACTCAACGAAGGAGCTTTATGGGTGGAAGCAAAAATGCCCATGAGTACCAGTCTGACCGAAACCGTAAAAATGACCGCAACTTTAAGGAAAGAGTTACGAACTTTTCCAGAAGTAAACGGCGTGCTTTCTCAGGTGGGTAGAAGTAATGATGGTACCGACCCGAGTGGATTTTATTACGTTCAGATGCAAGTAAATCTAAAGCCAAAAGAAGAATGGAAACGTAAATTAACGATGGATGGTTTGGTAGAAGAGATGGACAAAAAAATGAAGAAATATCAGGGAATTGGCTATAATTATTCACAACCAATCATTGATAATGTGGCAGAATCGGTGGCTGGAATAAATGCCTCAAATGCAGTAAAAGTTTATGGGGATGATTTAGAAAAATTGGACGATTTGGCAAATAAAGTGCTTGCCCAAATCAAAAATGTGGAAGGGATTAAAGATGTTGGTATTCTCCGAAATGTAGGTCAGCCCGAAATTAGCGTGGTTTTAGACCGTGAAAAAATGGCAGCTTATGGCGTAACACCCGACAATGCACAAGCCGTAATTGAGATGGCTATCGGTGGAAAAACCGCCACTCAAAAATACGAAGCTGAAAAGAAATTCGACATTAGGGTTCGTTATCAACCGCAGTATCGTAGTAATGAAAATGACGTGATGAATCTCAAAGTACCTACGATTAGTGGAGCAAAAATTCCTTTAAAAGAAATTGCTCAATTGAATAAAATAACGGGACCAGCCTTTATTTATCGGGATAATACTAAACGTTTTATTGGTGTAAAATTTTCAGTAAGAGACCGAGATTTGGGCAGTACAATTGCTGATGCACAGGAAAGAGTTAGTAAAAATGTAAAGTTTCCAACCGGATACTCGGTAGGTTGGACGGGCGAATTCGAGAATCAAGTACGTGCCACCAAACGGCTTGGACAAGTGGTTCCCATCAGTTTAATTGGCATATTTGTCCTACTTTTCATCATGTTTGGGAATATCAAAGATTCGCTTTTAGTGCTTTCAAACGTGCCTTTTGCCCTCATTGGGGGCATTGTAGCCTTGCACGTAACGGGTATGAATTTTGGCATATCAGCGGGCGTAGGTTTTATTGCTTTATTAGGAATTTGTATTCAAAATGGGGTAATTCTTATTTCTGAATTTCATAATAATATCAAATTCAAAATGACCCTCAATGATGCCATTGCCGAGGCAGTGAAAGTGCGTACTCGGCCAGTTGTGATGACCGCTTTGATGGCCTCCATTGGACTTTTACCCGCTGCCATTTCAACGGGGATTGGCTCAGAATCTCAAAAACCTTTAGCCATCGTGATTATTGGAGGCTTGATTACCGCTACCATTCTAACGCTCTTGGTCTTTCCAATTATTTTCTGGATTTTCAACAGAACCAAACACGAAGAGATTGTTTGATTAATCTAATAACCTTGTATGATAACTCTCGAACTTTTCGAACCGTTTGGGAGTTATTTTTTTATGCTTAATTTTGTGAAATGATGAAAGTTTTCAATATATTAAGTCACACGCTGTGTTTTTTGCTAATGATACATTTATTAGCTTTAAATATCTGTGATGACTATTTGCTAAAACTTATCAATAAAATATCTGTTGAACAAACATTAGATATTGAAGTAGATACCGACAATGATTTAGAAGGTAAAACATTTGAATTTGATGATGAATATTTAGTAAATGATTTTACCAATTTCTATCATCATAGCGATTTTTTCACCCAAGAGTTCCAGTCGATATCTTCGTTCCAATATCTACAAAGTGCTTTACCCCAAAGCATTCAAGAAATCCTGATTCCTCCTCCACGAGCGTAAATTGACTCCTATAAGTATAATGCAGATTTGTCATCCCGAAAAACGAGGGAGCACATACCCTGTTCTAAAATCATTTATTGAGCAATTTTGTAGTTCCCTTATTCTTCGGAATGACATCATTGAACGATAAAATCCATTCAGTTTCAATAACGCAATTGATGCAAAACTTACGATATTATCAAAAGTCATTTTTTAGAAATGACTGGAAATCAGGTATTTCAGTGTTTCTTGTTGCCCTTCCACTTTGCTTGGGAATTGCCCTTGCTTCTGGTGCTCCATTATTTTCAGGATTAATTGCTGGAATTATTGGTGGGATAATTATCGGCAGTTTTTCAGGTTCTGAAATTTCCGTCAGTGGACCAGCTGCGGGTTTAACCATCATCGTAGCAACTGCTATCAAAGATTTAGGCTCGTATCAAGGTTTTTTGGTGGCCGTTATTTTAGCAGGAGTTTTGCAAATAATTTTTGGGTATTTAAAGGGTGGAAGGCTAAGTGCATTTTTTCCAGATAGCGTAATCAAAGGAATGTTAGTTGCCATTGGGTTAGTGATTATTCTAAAACAAATTCCTCACGCCTTGGGTGACGACCAAGACTATGAAGGCGAATTTGAATTTGAACAAGTAGCCGACGGCCAGAATTCGATCACAGAATTAATCCGTTCATTCGTTGATTTCAATTACGGAGCCGTCAATATCACCATTTGTTGTTTAGTATTGATGATTATTTGGAATAGATTTGGCGAAAAAGGAATCAAGTTTTTTCAAGCACTTCCTTCTTCGTTGGCAGCAGTGGTTTTAGGTATTTTTATGAATCAAATATACACCATTTATAAACCTGAATATTATCTTGGTAATTCAACTATACACATGGTTACAGTACCTTTATTTAAAACGCTTGGAAGTTTTACGAGTACGCTTATTTCTCCTAATTTCAGCTTTTTAGAGAATCCTAAAATATATACAATAGCAATTACCTTAGCAATTGTAGCAAGTTTAGAATCACTTTTGAGCTTAGAAGCAGCGGATAGTATTGATACGGAGAAGAGAATTTCGTCGGCCAACAAAGAACTTAAAGCGCAAGGAATTGGTAATATTTTATCGGGGCTTTTAGGAGGATTGCCCGTTACATCGGTAGTTGTTCGTACTTCTGCAAACGTATATTCGGGCGCAAAAACCAGAATGTCAGCTATATTTCATGGCGTTTTATTGGTGTGTTCCATCCTTTTCATTCCTTCAATTCTCAATAAGATTCCCTTAGCATCTTTGGCGGCGGTTTTATTGATGGTTGGCTATAAACTATCTAATCCTCAAGTATTTAAGAAAATATATAAGGAAGGATTGGACCAGTTTATTCCATTTATGGTTACCATTATTGTGGTGGTGTTTAAGGATTTGTTATGGGGAATTATGGTAGGTTCATTGGTCGGAATTTTGTTTGTGTTACGCACTAATTTTAGAAATGCCATTACTACAGTGCGTGAAGGAAATAACATTCTAATTAATTTGAATAAGGATATTTATTTCATGAACAAATCGCAGATAAAAGAAATTATTATTGATTTAAAAGAAGGTGATGAAGTTTTCATTGATGGTACAAAAGCCAAATTTATCGACCATGATATTTTTAGCATCCTTTTGGAATTTAAGAAGAATGCAAAACTGAGAAATATTGATATAGAATTCAAAAATGTAAATAAAAATAATAAAGAAAGTATCAATCAGTTTGAAGATAATGAGGCCATTTAAACGAAAAATAATATGAAAGAATACAGTAAATTATTATTAGCCAACAAAGCATGGGCGAAGGAAAAATTGGAATTAGATGAAGAATATTTTAAAAATCTATCCAAAGACCAAAAACCTTTATTCCTCTGGATTGGCTGTGCCGATAGTCGTGTACCTGCCGAAGAAGTAACTAATACGCAACCTGGAGAGGTTTTTGTGCATAGAAATGTAGCCAATTTGGTGGTTCACACTGACATTAATTTGCTTTCTGTTTTGCAATATGCCGTTGAGGTCTTGAAAGTAAAACACGTAATTGTATGTGGACATTACGGTTGCGGTGGCGTAAAAGCAGCGATGGGAAGTTCCGATTTGGGACTCATTAATAAGTGGTTGAGGAATATCAAAGAGGTTTATGATAAACACAATTATGAACTCAATAATGTATCAGACGAAACCCAAAGATTTGATAGATTGGTAGAATTGAATGTGGAAGAACAAGTGAAAAATTTGTCCAAAACTACGATAGTTCAAAGAGCTTGGTCGAATCGAGACTTGCCACATCTTCACGGATGGGTTTTTGATATGAAAACGGGCATTATCAAAGAAGTTATCAATATCGAAGCACATTCAAAAATAGATGAGATCTTTAGGTACGAATTTCATACGAAAGAAGAAATTTCTGATAGTTCGATTGACTAAAAA
>JBBAKY010000164.1:4826-6121 GCA_040403295.1 Arcicella sp. | reverse complement strand
CTAAGTAGGCACCGTCTTGTCCTGTAATACCTGTAATGAGTGCTTTTTTCTTCATGTTTAAATGTAATTTTAGACGCTATCGTCTTTAGTAAAGAGGGGTTAGATTTTAGTTGTTAGTGCTAATCAGAAAATGATAACCTATCTAAATATAATTGGAGCGGTGAACCGCCTAATTTCTAACTTATACTTATAAATAGCATTTAACTTATATGGGCAACTTATTAAAAAGTAGTTGAAAGTTGTCCGTGAATATAATACAGTAAATCTTTGGAGCGAAATATTATTTTTAATTGAATGGTAAAATGAGCGGTAAAATGTTGATTTTTAGTATTTTGCACAAATTTTTTCAGGTATGAAATTTATTAAACGGTAGATAGTTATAACCTTGCATCAACGGTATTTTTGTCATAAATACCTTTAATGTCAAAAACAACTGCGTTTGTATTTTTGAAGTTTTCTAAGTCTAATGCTTTATATTCATCATGAGAAACGGCCAAAAGAATACCATCGTATTGATCGTTAAGCGTATCTAATAACGTAATCTGATATTCTTCTTTTACTTCGGGTTTGCTGGCCCATGGGTCGTACACATCCACCTGAACGCCAAACTCTTTTAGTTCATTATATACGTCAATAACTCGTGAATTACGGATATCGGGGCAATTTTCTTTGAAGGTAATTCCTAAAATCAACACTTTACTGCCTTCAATTTTATGCCCTCTTTTGATGAGTAATTTTATCAGTTTGTTCGCTACAAAAATGCCCATGTTATCGTTGACTCGTCGGCCCGAAAGAATAACTTGTGGATAATAACCCAAGCTTTCGGATTTATGGAGTAAATAGTAAGGATCTACGCCAATGCAATGTCCACCCACGAGGCCTGGTTTGAATTTTAGGAAATTCCATTTTGTTCCGGCGGCTTCCAATACTTCGGAAGTGTCGATACCCATTTTATCAAAAATGAGTGCCAATTCATTGACAAATGAAATATTTACGTCACGTTGCGCATTTTCAATGGCTTTGCTGGCTTCGGCTACTTTCAGAGAAGTGGCTTTATAAGTACCGGCTTCAATGATTGAACCGTATAAATCATCCACAAAATCGGCAATTTCGGGCGTTGAACCCGAGGTTACTTTTTTGATTTTTGTGAGGGTATTTATTTTATCACCGGGATTAATTCTTTCGGGAGAATAGCCACAAAAGAAGTCTTGGTTGAATACCAGGCCACTTTCTTTTTCCAACACTGGCACGCAGTCTTCTTCCGTACAACCTGGATAAACGGTTGATTCATAGAT
>JBBAKY010000164.1:0-4726 GCA_040403295.1 Arcicella sp. | reverse complement strand
AATACAACATTCTAAACTTAATGGTATGATCAATATCTTTCAATTCTTCCACAATTTCGTCGGCGTATTGTTTGGCAATATCCGTAATTACGTAGCCGATTTCGTTGGTTGTTTTCAAGTATTGACCTTTAATATTGACGTTATATTTGGCAAAAACGTTGTTGATTTTAGCCAGAATACCAGGAACATTTTGGTGAATATGCAATAAACGGTGCGCATCTTCCAAGGGTGGTAATTGTAATTCTGGGAAATTTACCGAACCGTAAGTACTACCATTATTCATGAATTGCAATAATTTACTCGGTACAAATTCTCCGATATTCGCTTGCGCTTCTTCCGTTGAACCGCCCACGTGAGGAGTCAAAATTACTCTTGGCAACCCACGTAATTCATTGATAAATTCTTCGTCGTTTGTTTTTGGCTCGGAAGGAAAAACGTCCACGGCGGCACCCCACACTTTGCCAGATTTTAAGGCATTGACCAAAGCAGGAATTTCAACGACGTGTCCACGAGAAAGATTTACGAAAATTACATTGTCTTTCATTTGAGCAAATTCTTTTTCACCAATGATGTTTGCATTGGTTTTACGGCCGTCCACATGGAGGGAAATAAAATCAGAAATGTTCAACAATTCTTCTAAAGCCTTACATTTCTTGGCATTTCCTAAGGCTAATTTATCGACGGCATCGTAGAAATGAACTTCCATGCCCAATGCTTCGGCAATGACTGAAATTTGCGTTCCGATGCTTCCGTAACCCACTAAACCCAATTTTTTACCTCTGATTTCGTAAGAATTTTTCGCCGATTTATCCCAAATTCCTTCGTGCATTTTGTTGGATTTGGTCATGATGTCACGGGTTAAGATAATCATTTCACCAATCGCCATTTCTACTACCGAACGGGTATTTGAGTAAGGGGCATTGAAAACGGCAATCCCACGGCGTTCGCATTCGTCCAAATTGATTTGGTTGGTACCAATACAAAATGCGCCAACTGCCATCAAACGGCTGGCGTTTGGATGTTCCAAAACACGTTTAGTTAAATTGGTTTTTGAACGTAAACCTAAGATAGAAACGCCTTTAATTTTCTCAATTAATTCGTCTTCATCCAAAGCACCTTTTAATAATTCTACCTGAAAACCTTCCGATGTAAAGGCTTTTACGCCATTTGGGTGAACGTTTTCGAGCAATAAAACTTTGATTTTCGATTTTGGATAGGATTGCGCTCGGTTTAAATCGTTGATGTATAAAAACTCATCGAAAGATGCTACTACTTCATCGGCTACGTCGGTTACTTTTTTACGAGAAACGTTTTCGGTAAAGGCAAAAAATTTGTTTGCCAACCCTGATTCACGCAATTCATAATCCGTATAACCATCCCCAATGGCATAAATATCTCCTTCAAAATCAAGCGATTGCAACAATTTTACCTTGCCTTTGTCTTGTGACAAAAGATTATCTCCGTCGTAACCTGTAATGTTTCCCTCGGCATCGTAAACAAAAGTGTTGGCGTAAATATTCTCTTCCAAAACGCCCATCGACATAGCTACAGGAACGATAAAATCTTTGAAGCCAGACGAAACGATGTAAACGGAAGCGGCGTTTTCACGTAAAAATGCTTCATTACGAGCGAATGAATCGGAGATTTTACCCATCAAAAACTCAATCAATTCACTTACGTGCGTACGATTGGCGGGCAATAGGGCAACCCGTGCTTTGAGTGAATCGGCAAAACCGATTTCGCCAGCCATTCCTTTGTCGGTAATGGCTTTGATTTCACCCACGATTTTATCACGGTCTTTGTGACCTTTGAGGGCAATCGCTGCCAATTCGTCAAGTCCTTCTACTTTTGTAAAAGTTGAGTCAAAATCAATGACGTAAATAATCTCTTGTGCTGTGTTGGTTAACATTTATTTTTTTTTCTATTTTCTTCAATTCTAAAAACCTGTCATATTGAGTGATAATGGTCTAACAGTAAAACCTTGTTGTTTTAACAGATTTACAAGCCCTTTTTCTCCTCCTAAATGAGCTGCACCTACTACAAAAAAAGTGCTTTTCTGTGAAGCAATTGTTGGAATTTTACCAAGCCACAAAAGGTTTCTTTCATCAATAATTACTTTGTGATAATCGTCATTTTGGGCATCTTGAACCACAAAACTATGTATTTTATCAATATCCATTTCAAAATACAACTTGACCATATCATTGTAACTCGAACCAATCACAGTTTTATCAACATTCATTTCATAAACACTTTTTACTTGTTCTAAAAGCAAATTTGCCTGCCTTTCAAATGGCAATTGATTTATAATTCTATCTCTTTCTACTGCGGTTTCAAGCCCAAAAATTCTTCCTGTATTTTCAAGTAAAAGACTTCCAGCGGGAAAAAGTCTTGCAAATTCGGCTTCGTAAGAATACCTATTTCGACAAACTTGTTTAAACGTTTTTCCAGTATAATTAGTCATTAAAAATAAAGGGCTTCTATTATCTTTTTTGTCAAGATTTATATGGAGTGAATCTTTAAAATATCGTTCAACTAAGTTGTAATCTTCATCAGAGTAATATTGACGTAATGAGTAATTTTCATCTTGTACTTTATTAAGTTTTTTGAATCTGAAATACTCAAAAAGATTATCCACGTCTATTTCAAAATAAACCTGTTTAGTATAATCACAAACAGCATTTAATTTTCTATCCCATTTAAAATCTTTCTTGCAAATTGTGTGCATTGAACCATACATATAAGATGGCTTTTTAAGTCCATTGCCTTCAATAATCCATAATAAAGATTGACTTTTAAGCGTAAATGTTGATAGAAATAAAAATAGAATGAGTACAAGTTTTTGAATAATTGTTGTCATATTTAAGATTATTGTGGTTTTATTATTTCATGTATTTTCTGTAATTGGACAAACAACATAGACGTACACCAACCTGCTATACTTTCTACATCTCAAAGAATTGCTTAAATCCTTTATTACTTAATCCGGTCTTTATCGGCTGGTCAAATGTCCATAACACACATTCTAATTGAATGGTTAAGGCTACAAAAGGCACATCTTTTTCGTCAATATCTTTGCAAAGTCTGTATGCTTCAAGGTAATTTCCAATAGAGATAATGTCCTCATTTACAAACGTTATTCGTTGTAAAAGAAGGTTCAAATACTCGTAAAATTCATCTTCTAATTGAGTATTATTTTTGAGAATTTTCTCTTTGTGTTTAAAGATTTCGACCAGTAGAAATTTAGGGGCGTAAAAATGATATTGTTCTTGGTTTAACATCTCACGAATGTATGAGTTTTTAAGGCGAAGAGCCTTAAAAACAATGTTTGTATCAACGACAATAATTTTCTTATTCATTGATAAAACGTTTTTTGTTTTTCTCCCACCAATCTGCCTTTATTTCTTCTCCCAAAGTTTCGATACTTTCGTCAAAATCAAATTTACGAGCCAGTTCTTGTATCCGTAAATTCTCCAAAAGTTTAACCAACCATTCTTTGTCAAACATTGATTTATCTATTGAAATCAAATATTTGTCGTTTTGAGTATTCAATTGTATTCCTGTCATGGTCTTCTTTTTTAAAGATTCTAAGCAAAATTACTAAAATGTTCTCATCAACTCATTAACCACGTCAAAGCCCTTTTCTCCGACCATAAAACGCCTTGATAATCATCGGGATAAAAGCCACAATGCCCACCCATTTTTGGGGCTTGGAAATAGACTTTTTCTAACGTTTTTATCTGCTCAAAAGGGAAACATTCATTTGAGAGAAAAGGGTCGTTTTGGGCGTTAATGATTAACGTGGGAATGCTAATATTATCCAAAAAGTATAGCGAACTGTTACGCTCGTAATAATCTTCGGCATCAATAAATCCATGGAGTTGTGAAGTATAAGTATCATCAAAATCCTTTAAAGTTTTGATTTTGGCGATGTTTGAAGTGTCGATGTTGAATTCGGGGAAACGTTGAGATTTCGCCAAAATCTTCTTTATCAAGGACTTATTAAATCGTTTGGTATAAAGCCAACCAATCTTTTTGCTACTACTAGAAAGGTGTAAAGGTACTGAAAAAGTGATTGCCTTCTGAATTTCTGAATAAAGATTTTGCCCTTTTTCTCCTAAATATTTTAGGGTTAAATTGCCGCCAAGGCTGAATCCGACTAAGTATATTTTATTGTAATTTTTTGATAATGAATATTTTATAATCGTTTCTAAGTCGTCGGTTGCTCCACTGTGATAAAATCTTTTGGTTTGATTTAATTCACCCGAACAACTTCTGAAATTCCAAGCCAAACAGTCAAAACCGTGAGTGTTGAAATTTTTGACCATCCCCGTGATATACTGTCGTGATGAATCGCCTTCGAGGCCGTGGGATAAAATAATTAGTGATTTAGGGATTGAGTGATGGAATGAATATGCCTTTGAGAAATCTATATCCAAAAAATCACCATCATGCGTTTTTATTCGTTCACGCACGTAGTCGATGCCCTCAACTTTACGAAAAAGGGAGGGGAAAATCGTTTGTGATTGACCATCGGGAAGCCAAAAAGGTGGTTTATAATCGTCCGTATTAATGATTGGCATACATTTTCAAAATTAAGACTTGAAATTACACCCAATCTTTGAATTGTTTAATATTTATAAGGAATATCCATGAATTTTCATGGAATAATCAAAATAAAAGGGCAGTAACTGTGAAAGTTAATGCCCTTTTGTATAGGATAGAG
>JBBAKY010000163.1:0-6167 GCA_040403295.1 Arcicella sp. | reverse complement strand
TCCTTTAAAATCACAGATGACTAAATTCTCATATTCTCCTCTTATTTCTAATGGGCGGGTTATTGGGGTTCAATTAAATGTGAGGCTAACTTCCTACCAAAGACACTTAATTAGTTGATAAATAATTACTTACAAGTAGAATAATTTTAAAAAAGGCATGTTTTTTAAGGCTTTTTTTATGGATACTTTCCTGAGTATTTTAACCTTTCTGTGTCATTTTTAAGTACAAAAGCCGTTTATCAGCATAGATTAGAGATAAATATCGGCTTTTTGTAGAAAAAAACATTTTAAAACAAAAAGATTGTTCTCTCGTAGGAAGTTTGCCCCACATTTAAGTGAACCCCCAATTATCGTAGTAAAACAATTACATGATCTGTTTCCGGAAAAATTATTTAAATAACTGGACTGAATTATTTATTCCCTTAAATTCTACCTTTTCCACATCGCCTATTACCACAGGTTTAACCATTTTTCCATTTAATTTCCAAATATTAAATTTGCCTTTGGGTTGAGAGAAAATAAGTTTCCAAGACCCATTTTTTTGAGAAATATTGAAAGCTTGAGATTCTGATTTTTGAATAAAACTCATTCCGATTAGGTTTTCTCCTATCTCAACATTTTGTATTTTTCCATCAGCCAACTTATTAGGGAGCAATGGTGAAATATGTATGGTTTTCAGATGAGCCAGAGGTTTTATTCCAAAAAACTGCTTGATGATGGGTTCGCCAAAGGCATACATATTCCAAGCTTGCGAAAACATACCAAAATCAGGCGAAACCTCATAAATAGAACCAGGAAGTGCAAAGCTGAAGGATTTCATCATTCTTTTCAAGAGTGAATAGGCTTCGTCTGGTCTTCCATAATTGTTTTCGGCCACTGCTTGTACACCTGTTGGCAAAGTCATTACAGCACCAGTATAAGTAAATATTTTCCGATTGGTTACGAACGAGCCTTCTTCCGTTCCTGCTGTCTCGTCCCGGTCGATGCCAGTTACAAACATGCCGTAAGGATTTGTAAATTTTTTAGCCGTTTCAAGCGCTTTTATGGCTTTTTCTTTATCTGCAACTCCCATTTCCATTGGAGTGTTAACTACCCAATTGTGGTGAATTACAAAACCTCTCTTTTTATCGTCTGGATAAATTTCTATTTGTTTTTTAGAATTTTTGAGTTCAGCCACAGCCCATGGCTTTTTCAAAGTATCGGCTCTAATAATTGCATCATCTAAAAGGTGCATGGCTTGTTTTTTTGTACCAATAAAATCTGCATAAGAGTTAAATTCTTCTACCCAAAAGTCTATATTTATCTTTCCTTTGATTTTATCCGCCTTTGATTGATATTGATTGGCCAAATTAATTTTTCCTAAAACCAAAGCCATTTTTGATGCATCTGCAAAGGCTTTTTGAGAATATACAGCCACATCAATCATTTCTGAGTCCATGCCGTGAATTTCCATCATTCCAAAGCCGTCGGGAAGCAAATTTCCATCTTTGTCATTTTCCTTCAAGAGCCAATCCAACCCTTTTTCTATAGTTTGAAAGTACTTATTCAAAAAAGCTTTATCGCCCGTCCAGCAAAATACTTCCCAAATCAATGAAGCAAATTGTGGCGTTTCGTTTACATTTCCAGCATTAAAAACCGCACCGTTTGTGGACACCTCATGCACTATTTTTCCATTGCCATTTGTTTTTTCTGAAAAACTATGAATCAAATCTATTGAACTATAAACCAAATTTTTACGACCAGTTGCAATCAATCCTTTAAGTGTGTATTCACTATCCACACCAAACCACCACGGATAATCTGGTAGTCCTGCACAAAGGCCTCTACCTTGGCCTTCCACATCTCTGATGAGCCAATCGGTATTGTATTTTATCCATCGAAATCCTTTTTCAAGCTCTTTATCGCTCAGCGTTATTTTTGATTTTTCGTTGACGTTTTCAAGCCTAATTTTCTTCTTTGCTAAAAATGACGATGCATTTAGCATTAGCTCTTCATAAGTTTTTAATGCTTCCAATTCATTTTTTTCAGAACCAGAAATAACCAAAGGAAAGATTGTAGTAGCTTTGGGAGAAACTGTCAGATCATATTGCGTTCGGGTGATAGAAGTATTGAGTTTGTGCGTATGATTTTCTTTTTCTGAAACTGCACTTCCTTTCAATTTAGAGCCATAAACTACATACCAAGTATTCAATTTGTCTTTTACCAACCATTTGTTTTCTTTAAACACTGCTTCATCTTTTCCGTCAATCATGTTGGTTCTTTCACCCAACCACACTGGCATAAGATTAGAAATGGCTTTTAGTTCTATTGAAATTTTCAAGGATTTAGTGGTTCTATTTTTAATCATAAACTCAATATTAACCGCCTTTTTTCCATCTGGCACAAATTGATATCTTTCAACCAGAAAATCAGGAGATAAGCTATTGTAAGTGAGCTTATTGCCAAATGGATAATTTTCAAAAACATCGGCTTTACTCAAAACATACTTTTCATTATTAACCAAAATAACCACCTCAAATCCATCCATCAGTTTGATAGGATGACACCAAACTCCACCCATTTCGCCTTGTACATGCCAGCCCAAATCGGGAAATGTACCGTCTTGATAACCAACCATATAGAGCCTATCACCAGCGGTAGCATAGGGACTATCCAGATATTCGGACTTACCTTTTATTTTCTCTGAATTTTCGAAAAAGGGAGCGATGGATTTGGTGATTGTATTTTGGGCAATAGAAAATTGACTGAAAACAATTAGAAAGAAAAGTGTTTTATAAACATTCATTTTATCAAAGGTTAAAGTCAAATCTACGAAATATTAATCACAAAAAACAGCTCCCATTGCAGACAGTTGCTCTTTTTATAACAATCTATTCGAAATCTATTCGTCTCTTTTTTCTTTCTTATTTATAGGTAGTAAACAAGATTCAAGTTCAGAAGTGATAAATATTCGAAAATCTCCCCATTTGTTTTAAAGAACTCTTATTTGGATTAGTAAATGTTTTATTTTTTCCGATACTGAACAGGCGAAAGCCCCATTTGCTGTTTGAATAATCTTGAAAAATAGAATGGGTCGTCGATTTAGTACTACAATAAACATCCTCAAAGACCAGACTTTAGCTTTGACTATGGAGAGTCACTTAAATGTGGGGCAAATTTCTCACCGTTTGATTCACCTCTTAATTCACCCATTTTTTGACAAATAAAGGTAAATTATAAAGCGTTTTAAAGAATAATCAAAATCTTGCGCTTCTTGCAATCTAACGTACAATTGCGTTTAAGACTTTTCTTGATTTAACGATTTATAGATATTTTCGAGTACAATTTTTTTGTTTACAAAGGGTACACTTTTTTCATAATTATGCTGTAAACGTTTGTAAACAAAGTTGTTTACAAACGTTTTTACATTTTCAAACGTCTGTAAACCAGATAATTAACCCTTGTTTACAACTTTTTCCTGGAGAGACACCCCTTTAAACGGTTTATCGTTGTTTTGCTGGTTGAAAAATACCTGAATAAGTCTCGTTATTCATTCGAATATTTTGATAAAATTTAAACTTCAATAATCGGCTGAATCATCCGTCCTCGGAAATTTTCTCCTATTTAGTCTGACCCCTTCTCTTAATCCCAAATTTTGATTTAAAATGAAATGCGCTCAGGATTTTCAACTCCAATTATACAATAGCCAAGAGATTCTCAAAAAAGTAATCAATGCAGTGTACAAAGAAAGGAACTCATTTGCTACTTCAGGTAAAATTAAAAGAACGTACAAAAATGGTTGCAAATAAATTTAAGTGACTCCCATTTTTTAGACTTGAAAACCTCTATTTCTATAAGCAATTTGTTTGTTAACAGAGGGTACACTTTTTTAGAGTTTTACTCTTAACGGCTGTTAACGGTGATGTTAACAACGGCGTTAATATTTGTAAATAGCTGTTAACCAGTTAATTAACCTGTGTTAATACTATTTGCTTGAGAGACACCTCTGCTAACGGTTTACCGTTGTTTTGCTATTTGATAGATACTTGAATAAGCACTGTTAACAGTTCAGATATTTCGATGAATTTTTGACTACTCTTAGTGGCCAAATAGCCCAAATCTTATTGGGGTCTCATGACAACCAGCCTAAAATCATACCTTTCAAAGGAAAAGTTTAGTGTGATTCTCTAAAAAAGGTTTTTACTTGAGATGTTTCAAACACTCTCTAAGAATTTTCGTATACAATAAAACTCTTGTATGTCCAGTAGTATAGTAACTTCCCACCAAAGACACTTAATTAGTCGATAAATAATTACTTATAAGTAGAATAATTTTAAAAATGGCATGTTTTTTTAAGTTCTTTTTTATGGATACCTTCCTGAGTATTTTAACCTTTTTATATCATTTTTAAGTAAAAAAGCTGTTTATTAGCATAGATTAGAGATAAATTTCGGCTTTTTTTTAAGAGAAAATATTTTAAAACATAAGATTACTTTCTCGTGGGAAGTTTGCCCCAAATTTAAGTAAACCCCCAATATTCTTTCAAAACTGAATTTGAGATAGACAACAATGGACTTAGACCACTAAGAAAAAATACAACAAACTGATCGTTTAGTTCCAAAAGTGAATTTTTCGCAGATTTGCATGAAGAACACTCAACTGTGTTTACGTTTCCTTTGGTCGGCAATAATTTTATTCATAAATTGCCACAGTTGCGACTGTCCGATAAGAATCGGTAAATTCAGAAAAACTTGTCTGCATTATCTTTGTTGTTTTGATCGATAACAAGATAAGCCACTTCTCACTTTTTAGCTAATTTCTATAATTCCAAAACAAACTCTAATAGATATAATTGTTCTCTTATGAAAAACGTATTTTTTATTATTCTGATGATGATTTGTATAATTTCGGCAAAAGGTCAATCTAATCTGTTTTTAAAAGAAGTAGCTCAAAAATGGAGCAATGCCCAAGATTATACCTTAAAAATAGTAGAATTGATGCCGGAAGATAAGTTTGGATTTAAACCAACAGACGAAGAAATGGCATTTTTTGAGCAATTAGCACACATATCGGACAATATGTTGTGGCTCAGTAGCACTTATCTCTCCTCCGAGAAGCGACCGATAGCAAAAAGCGACTTTGAAGGTAAAAATAAGGCGGAAAATATTCTACTCTTAAAACAATCTTTTGAATTTGTAGAAAAATCTTTTCAGAATATTGACATCGAGAGCCTAAATACAGAAGTTGAACTTTTTAAAAAGCCTTTTACCAAACGACAAATCATATCACTTATCAATGACCATCTGACCCATCACCGAGCGCAAATGATTATTTATTTACGATTAAATCAGGTTAAACCACCTCAATACATTGGTTGGTAATAGGTAAAAAAAATCACTCACCCTGCGGTGGGTGATTTTTTTTACTTGGGTGTTAATACTAATTTTAAAGACTAATTGCGTATTTCGATATATGGGAATTTAGCATTAAACGGTTTGTTCGGTTTCCAAAAGTTGAGGAAGATAATCTTTCATCAGACTTAGGTTGGTTGAGCGAGAGATAACGATGGCGTTACAAATGAATAGTAAATTTTCTATCAACGATTGATTAGGCATCCTCCTCTTAAATCTGAAAATACTCACTAAATTGACATCCAACTGAATTGGACTTCACGATTACTTGGTTTTTGTTTGGTAGCAAACAAGTTACGGAAGTCTATTCAGTTTTAAAACTACTTTTTGTCCTGTATGTCCAGTAGTAAAAATTTTGGACCCAATAAGGGACTTGCAACCTATTTACCCCACACTTTTTATGCACTCCATGAATAACTTCCTGAGTATTTTAACATCTTTCTATCAATTTTAAGCATCTTAAAATTAAATTATCTCTCTCGTGGGAAGTTTATCTAACATTTAAGAGGATCTGAATTTTGAGTTTAATATCCCGCTGATTGCCCATCTTTTCTTGATTCCGATGCTCCAAAATAGATTTTTTTATCGACATCAAAACGGATTGATTGATAACCACCATAAGAACCAGGAGGAGCAAACCCCACTTTATGCCCCATTTGCATTAATCCCCTGATGGTTTCAAAAGGATAACCTGACTCTAAAGTAATTAGTCCAACGCCTTCCATTTTTTCTCCTGTGGGTTCAGACGAGCCTTGATGGTCTATTCTTGGGGCATCT
>JBBAKY010000162.1:0-6216 GCA_040403295.1 Arcicella sp. | reverse complement strand
ATAAATAACACTCATTATAATTTCCACATTGGCGATAGAAGAACTGCCATCAAGTATACCGCTGGTAGCCGTACTACGGAAAACAGAAACCATACTACCAAAATAATATTTATTATTGACAACCATCTCGGGTTTGGCATCCACATTCAAATCACTGATGATTATAGGAAGGAAGACTTTAATAGGAATAGTTATATGACGAAATTGAACCTACATTAAAGCTTACTGTAGGGGCAAAAGAACTGCTATATACACTAACGCTCGAATGTCACTTTTAGTCCAATTTTGCTGTAAATTTTTAGCGCTATTTTGCGTATTTAACACCTCATTATTTAGTTGTAATCTCAAGTGAAAATCAGTAATTGATAGCTATATTACATCTAACAGGAATATTCTGGTAGAAATGACTTAATGATAGATGATATTTTATACGCAAAATAGCACTAAAATTTACGGTAAAATTGTACTAAAAGTGACACACTATAATTAGGGAAGTAAAAATTCTGAGGAACCCGAGACGATTTTTATACGTTCTTTTAATTTTACCCCAATGATGTATTTTAAAAACCATTCAAAACCATCAACAGCACATGAAACAATCATTACTACTAATTAGCCTTATTTTTATAACCATTTTCAACGCTTTTTCTCAACAAAATACCTCTACCATCGGACCAGAAAATGGAGCTTTGATCATTGTAGGTGGTGGTAAAGTTCCGGCCGAAGTTTGGGCAAAATTCATTGAATTAGCGGGTGGAGAAGGCGCAAGTATTGTTGTAATTCCTACTGCATTGGGTGATTCGAGTATCAATGCGAGTAAAGGTTTTTCTTATGAAAAGGAATTACTCGAAAAATTTGGTGTCGCTAAAGTTACCGTCCTGCACACCATCGACCCCAAAGAAGCTAATACCGAAGCCTTCATTGCACCACTCAAAAAGGCGACGGGCGTTTGGTTTGTGGGTGGCCGACAATGGCGTTTGGCTGATTCTTACCTCAATACCCTTGCTCACAAAGAATTTAAGAATTTATTGAATCGAAATGGCGTTATTGGCGGCACATCCGCAGGTGCAACGATTCAAGGTTCGTTTCTTTTTCGGGGAGACTCTAAATCAAATACCATTTTAGAAGGCGACCACCTTGAAGGACTGAATTTTATCCATAATGTTGCCATCGACCAACATATTTTACCCCGCAATCGTCAGTTTGATTTGATTCCCACCATTAAAAAACACCCAAATCTTTTAGGAATTGGAATCGATGAAAGTACGGCAATCGTAGTAAAAAAAGACCAATTTGAAGTCCTCGGAAATTCGGTTGTTGCCATTTATGACGTGACCAATTTTGAAGGACAAGCAAAAAATCCTTCGGGAGAATCTGGGAATAATGGACCATTTTTCTTCCTAAATAAAGGGCAAAAATTTAACTTGAAAGACCGAAAAATTTTAAAATAGCGGTTCTGAGTTTATACATAGTAACAGTTTATGAATACCCCAATCGCAAGTCACAAGTTGTTGTATATTTTTATTCTCAAATACTACGATGATTTAGCGTTGAGACAAGCAATTGAGAAACAATTGTGCCATATAGAATTAATGAATCGTTTTTCAAAAGCCGTCTTCTTTGGGCAAAATCAAGCGTTTCAAGCGGCTACCCAAAAAGAACAAGAACACACTATTTTATGCCGAAGTATCATTCAAAATGCCATTGTGCTTTGGAATTACCTATATTTATCAGATTTACTCTCAAAAGTTGAGCAACAGGAAGAAATTGAGGATATAATATTGACGGTTAGGAATTCAACTTCACTTACTAGGAAGCACATCAACTTCATTAGGGAGTACGACTTCATTAACGTATTAAATAACAGGAAGTTACGATCTGATATGGTAAAATTAAAGGGTTGGAAATATCAAAAGCCGTTAGAAATACAATTGCATCAAAGTGTTGATAATTAGCAAATTACAAGACTTATTTTATTGTAGGCTCAAATGGTGATTACAGCCCATATAAGTATTGAATCCTAACTCAGATTTTGGTCCTCTTTGGCACCAGTAACCGATGTAGAGGAAAGTTTTGAAGGAGTAATGAATTAAAATTAATAATATTTGGCAATTTTAAGACAGAATGATTTCATTTGTAAAAAATTGAATATAATGATAAATTTTGGTCATATTGTTTTTTTTGAAGTTGCCAAACTATTAAGTTTTTCAAGAGCTTCCGAAGCGCTCTATATTTCACAGCCATCGGTTAGCAAGCATATAAAAAACCTTGAAATTCATTATGGTATTGCATTATTTGAGCGGAAAGGTTCAACCATTACGCTTACCGAAGAGGGACAAATTATTTTTAAGTATTTGTCAAAAGCTGTTGAAATCAATAGCTTGTTAGAATTTGATATTTCTACTTTAAAAAATACTTCCTATGCCCGAGGCTCTTTGGTGATTGGTGGATGTACAACCGTTGCATTATATTTAATTCCAAAAATATTATCACGTTTTCATCACAATTTTCCTGAAATCAAACTTAGGCTAATCAATCGAAATTCCGAAAATATACTAAAAGCTCTTCTGAACCATGAAATTGACTTTGGTATCATTGAAGGAAAAAATAAGACTACACTCGCCAATTATAAATTTTTTATGAAAGATGAAATCGTTGCGGTGTGTTCTTCAAGGAGTAATTTGGCAAAAAAACAAGAACTTCCATTAACAGAATTAGTTAAAATACCCATTGCACTTCGAGAAAATGGCTCCGGAACGTTAGCGGTATTGGCTACTGCTTTAGAAAAGTTTGGTCTCAAACTCAGCGACCTTAATACCCAAGGAATTATAGGAGGGACGGAGGCACTCAAAAATTTCATTTTAGAATTTGATTGTATTTGCTTTCTTCCCAAAATTTCAGTGGCAAAACAAATTAACAATGGTGAATTAGTCAAAATCAATTTTCCTGAATTAGAGATTCATAGAGAATTTTATTTTGTACAACGCCAAGGAGAAGAAAACAACAAATTAGTTAGGTTATTTATCAAACACGCTAATATTACTATTTAAAATCGTTATGCCGTATAACTTTTTAGAATTTGCTTTCTTTCATTAAGCCATTAGTTTTGCAAAAAAAACTTCAATGAAAGTCATAGCCTCTCAAAGCCATATTTCTTTTTTGCAATGCCATGCTTGCAAAAAAGCATATTCTCCAACAGAAATTGCCAGTATTTCCACTTGCTGCGGTCGTCCACTCGTTGCACGATATGAGTTTAATGATTATTTCCCCAAAAACACTTTGGTAAGCAGACCTGCCTCCATGTGGCGTTATGCAGAAATGTTACCTTTACTCGACATTAAAAATCGAGTAAGTTTGGGAGAAGGCTTTACCCCCATTTTGAAACTTCAAAAACTCGCAACCAAGTATAGTTACCGTAATCTTTCAATGAAAGACGAATCATATAACCCAACGGGTTCGTTTAAAGCAAGGGGTTTAAGCATGGCCATTTCAAAAGCAAAAGAATTTGGCGTACAATCGTGTATTATACCAACCGCAGGAAATGCCGGTGGTGCCATGGCGGCCTATTGTGCTTCAGCAGGTATTGAAGCCACGGTTGTTATGCCAACCCACACACCAAAAATTTTTAAAGACGAATGTGAGTTATTCGGAGCAAAACTAATTTTGGTGAATGGTTTGATTAGCGATTGTGGAAAAAAAGTGGCTGAAATGAAAAAAAATGGTAGTTACTTTGATATATCCACCATCAAAGAGCCCTACAGAATTGAAGGCAAAAAGACCATGGGTTATGAAATTGCCGAACAATTGAACTGGCAATTACCGGATGTGATTATTTACCCTGCTGGAGGCGGAACGGGTCTTATTGGTATTTGGAAGGCATTTCAAGAAATGATAGAACTCGGTTGGATTGATGCTAAAAAACTACCAAGAATGATAGTCGTTCAGGCAGAAAATTGTTGTCCCGTAGTGGATACTTGGAATAAAAAACAACCGAATTGCTTACAATATATTGGCAAACCATCCATTGCTAATGGACTGGCTGTACCAAATCCATTTGCAGAAAATATGATGATAGAAGTATTACGAGATTCGGGTGGTGTAGCTATTTCGGTTTCTGACCAAGAAATGATAATGGGAGTGAAAGAAATAGCAAAAGCAGAAGGATTATTGATTTCTCCAGAAGGTGCAGCTACGTGGATTGCCCTTCAAAAACTTCATGAAGCAGGGATAGTAAGCGAGTCAGAAGAAATTTTATTACTCAATACCGGAAGTGGCTATAAATATCTTGAAAATATTGCGTAAATGGAGTACATCAAAAGTGTGGGGCAGTAACATTTATAAACCAAACGAATAATTTTAAGGTAATCACTTAAAACACTATTTCTGTGGGGTTAAAAAATCAAAAAATAGTTGCCCCACACTTTTTAATGCACCCAAAGACTCCCACTGTAGCCGTTTTAATGACTCAGAACGCTCAACCTTAATTCCCTTACCAACCACTCTTTACAAATTAAAACACTTCAAAACTGCCAAAGTCCAACAGAATTGCCATGTTATTTTGGGAGAGGATAAGCATTACTATTCTATCCCTTTTCTTCATGTGGGAAAATATGTAAAACGCTGTTATACGGCTAAAAATGTTGAGATTTATTTTGAATTTAAACGTATTGCTATTCATGCCCGCTTCAGAACTAAACATCAGTACACCACTTTAAAAGAACATTTACCCGAAAAACATCAATGGGTTATGCATTGGTCGGTGGAATTCTTTACTAAACAGGTTCTTCGTCAATTTTGGTGAAAGCTTAATTCTCCTTTAAAATCACAGATGCTTAAATTCTCATATTCTCCTCTTATTTCTAAATGGGCGGGTTGTTGGTGAAAATTTGTTTTCTAAAACTGCATGAGAAAATACTTTTCACCAGAATTGACGAAGAATCTCATTCATCGGAATATACATAGTGTTTTAATGGTTTCTCCTACACTTGATTTTGAATTAAAATTGTTTAAAATTTGATTGTCAAGAGATTAATTTAAAATAAAAAGCCATAACCAAATTGCATTTTTGGTGGAAATTAAGAAAAGTTGAATATTTCCCACGGTCTCCATAAAATATTTTAGTCCTTCTTTATTAAATTACGTATAAGTGATTTTATGTACCATCAAACTATTTTGGACGCATATATGGTAATATTGAAGGTATTTATTTGACAATTTTATGATAATTGAACATTTGAATCTTAGATATAACGATATGTGCTATTAATTTTTTTATTCGTTTGCTTACTTTGCATCCTCCAAAAGGCATTTTGATATTCATATATTTTATCATTATTTCCGAAATATTTTGATGGAAGTTTGAAGGTTAGAAATAAATGATGTAAATGATCATACCAAATCGAATAATATAGTAAAATCCAAAAATAATAAACAGTACTAACTATTTTTTAAAACGTATTACCAATTAGAACATTTATATCAAAATGAGTATGAATTATCACAAAAAAATAAAGGCATTTTTTAGCACAACCGTCTTCTTTGCTCTTGCATTTAATCAGTCTTTTAGTCAGAACAAAACTCAATCTCTTAAATCTGTTTATCAAGACGATTTTCTAATTGGTACAGCCTTGGGAACAGAACACATTCTCGAAAAAAATGAAAAAGCTAATCAATTGATTAAGCGGGAATTCAACGCCATTACACCAGAGAATATTATGAAATCTCAATTGATTCATCCCGTCCAAAATAATTACAACTTTGGTATTGCCGATAAATACGTCGAATATGGACAGAAAAATAACATGTATATTGTAGGTCATACATTAGTTTGGCATTCACAATTACCTGCTTTTGTGGGTAAAATTAAAAGTTCGGATTCAGTACGTATATTTATGACCGAACATATAAATACGGTTGTGAGTAGATATGCAGGGAAAATTAATAGTTGGGATGTGGTAAACGAAGCATTGAACGAAGATGGTACGTTACGAAAATCAGTTTTTTTGAATAAATTAGGTGAAGGTTATATCAAAGAAGCATTTGATTTGGCAGCTAAGGCAGACCCGAAGGCGGCCTTGTATTATAATGATTACAATATTGAACATCCTGCCAAACGCAAAGGAGCCATTGAACTCATTAAAAAACTTCAAGCAAGTGGTACAAAAATTAATGGTGTGGGTATTCAAGGACATTGGAGCATCAATAATCTTAATCTAA
>JBBAKY010000161.1:0-6434 GCA_040403295.1 Arcicella sp. | reverse complement strand
ATAATGAAAGTATGTTAAAAAGTTTAGAAATAAAAAAAACCATAAAAATGCCATTAGAAAGTAGAATTCAGCGAATACTTCCCTCAAAATCAACGATAGATTATTGGTTAATAGTGAAAAATAATTCTAATGCTCTGATAAGAAGATTATAATAATATAGTATTGAAACTCAAAAAAGTCGTTTCAAATTGAGCAGTATTTATGATGCACAAAAGTAGCTTTTAAAACGATTGATTATTATTCAAAATAGTACAAAACTTACCCCTTTTTGTACATAATCAATATTTTTAGAAAATATTGATTAATTAAAATCATATCTAAAATTTAATAAATATTTTATGTAGTTCACAAAATTGTCATTACGTTTGTGTAAATTAATCAACTCCCAAGTATGAAAAAAAACGCTATTTTATTATTAGCCTTATTTTGTTGCATTTGCCAGACAAAAGCACAGTCAAGAGCCATACCTCATCGTGGTCATCCGATAGACAAAAAAGCAAAATCTTCTAAACTGAAATTGGTTTGGGCTGATGAATTTAATTACAAAGGACTACCCGATAGCACAAAATGGGCTTATGACGTTGGCGGCGATGGTTGGGGCAACAATGAAGCCCAATTTTATACCAAAGCCGATACCAATAATGCGGTTGTTGGAAATGGTTTTTTATCCATTATTGCTCGCAAAGAAAAGCATGAAAACAAAGAATACACCTCCGCCCGCATAGTGACAAAAGGCAAAAAAAATTGGAGTTTTGGGCGAGTAGAATTCAGCGCAAAATTACCCAAAGGACGAGGCACTTGGCCCGCAGGTTGGATGTTGGGAAGCAATATCAACACCGTTGGTTGGCCTCAATGTGGCGAAGTTGATATTTTGGAACACGTAGGTTATGACCCAGATACGATTGTTGGAAGTATTCATTCAACTTCGTATAATCACACAAAAGGTACGCAAAAAACCAAACGAATTTTTATTAAAAATCCCTACACCGAATTTCATATTTATGCCTGTGAATGGGATACAAACAAAATGGTTTTTTATTTAGACGGAATGCCTTATTTAACCGTGCTGAACGAACATAAAACTGAAAAAGAATGGCCATTTAATAATCCGATGTATGTATTGCTAAATGTGGCAGTTGGTGGAAATTGGGGTGGTACTAAGGGCATTGATGAAAGGATTTTCCCTGTGCGCATGGAGGTGGACTATGTACGGGTTTTTCAGTAGAATTTAAAATTACTGAAAAAGTCGTCAAAAAATAGGTTAGTTATTTTACTCTTTTTAACTATTTTTACTTAACCACTTCTTCTTCCAAAATTTTAGTAATTATTTTTTTCCAAGCTTTCATTTCTTCTTTCGTGATTTTTTGTTCGTCAACTGGTATTCGGTCTGATTGACAGATTTTCTTTAATCTATTATAAGTCAGCTTATTGATAATACTTTTGTTCTGCCAAGCTAAAATCGTAAAATTTTCTTCTTCCAAAGTTTCCTCTCGAAAATGTCTTGCTAATAATATGTAGTCAATTTTTAACATCAGTATTAATGGTGTTATTAATAAAATAAATTCACCGCAGAGCGAGTAATTTATCAATTCATGGAGAAAATGCTTACCTTGTAAAAGACTAAAAAAAGAGTAATAGGTAACACAAATGGAATAAAATTTCTTAAAAAAATACTGTAACCTGATTTTTGCAAGTTAATAGAGTATAAAATTACCTACTTTTGCTTATTTTTTAACAAAGCCTATGACTTTCAAATACTTATAACTTTATAACACGTTAAATTTACATCGAAAAGCCAACGCAACATCCGATAAATAATTTTTTTAGCAAGGGTTTTGTAAAATAGGTATTGGCATAAGCGTTTCTTTATTTTGATATTAACTCAAAATGTGATTATTTTGCGTTTCTTTTGCGTTATTATTAAGCGCTTCGAGAAGATTTTTCATTCAATAATTATGTAAACAACGCTGTCAAAAAACCACACGACAGACATTCAGATAACAAATAAATAATAATTAAAAAATGGCATTAATTACCAAAATTAGAGAGAAGTCGGGAGTCGCTGCGGCTGCAATTGCTATCAGTTTAATTCTCTTCCTGGTTGGTGGAGACCTTTTTACGGGTAATTCACGTTTTTTCGGAGGTTCACGAAATGTAATTGGTGAAATCGGTGGTGAAAGTATTCAATACCAAGACTTTCAGAAGAAAGTTGATGAATTAACTCAAAATTATTCTCAACAGGCTGGACGAAGCCCTGGAGACCAAGAAACAACCCAAATGCGTGATCAAGTTTGGAATCAATACATTATGGATTTGGCTTATGGCAAAGAATATGAGGCTTTGGGTTTGTCGGTTTCTCCAAAAGAATTAGTTGACATGGTACAAGGTGATAATATTCATCCATCAGTTCGTCAGCAATTCACGAATCCACAAACGGGTCAATTTGACAAGACTTACGTGATTCAGTTTTTGAAAAACTTCAAAACAATGGCTCCAGCTCAACAACAAGCTTGGGCAAGTTTTGAAAAATCATTGTCACAAGATCGTTTGAGAGGAAAATACGAAAACTTGTTGAGAATGTCCACTTATACAACCAATACGGAGGCTCAAAAAGAATATGTTGCTCAAACTGCAAAGGTGAACGCTCATTATCTATATGTTCCTTTCTATTCTGTGGCTGATTCATCAATTAAAGTTACTGATTCACAGTTGGAAGATTATTTAGGCAAACACAAGGATACTTTCAAAGGGCAAAATACTCGTTCAATCCAGTATGTTACCTTTCCTGTGATTCCGTCAAAACAAGATACGGCATCTTTTTATAACGACATCAAGCGTTTGGCAAAAGAATTAGCAATTACGAAGAACGATTCAGCTTTTGCCATGATGAATTCGGATGTAAAAACACCTTATTACGCAACTTTAGCTGAAATTCCAGAAGCGGTAAAAGGTTCTTTATCTTCAATGACACCTGGTGGAATTTATGGACCTTTCAAAAACGGAATGTCTTATTCAATCTATAAATATGGTGGTGTTCAGAAAGATTCATTGTTTACAGTTCGTGCAAGCCATATTTTAATTAATGCTCCTAAAACTGCCCCAGATTCAGTAAAGGCCGCTGCTCGTAAGCGTGCGGAAGGAATCTTGGCACAAATCAAAGGTGGTGCATCTTTTGAAGCAATGGCTCAACAATTCGGAACCGACGGAACGGCTCAACAAGGTGGAGATTTAGGATATTTCAAAAATAATGGTGGCATGGTAAAACCTTTTGAAAACGCAATTTTTGGTTTTTCAGGTACGGGTTTATTGCCAGGAATTGTTGAAACTGATTTTGGTTATCACATCGTGAAAGTAACAGAAGCTAAAACAAATACACGTTATAAATTAGCGGCTATCAACAGAACAATTGCGCCAAGCCAAGCTACGATGGATGAGGTTTTGCGTAAAGCGGATGCTTTTGCAACGGCTAACGATACGAAAGATAAATTTGAAGCGGCTTTGAAAAAAGACAGAAATTTATTGATGTTGCGTGGAGATAAAATTCCAGAAGGCGCTGCTGGTTTCAATAACTTGCAAAATGCTCGTGATATTGTGCGTTGGGCATTCAATGACGATACAAAAGTAGGTACAGTTTCAACGGTTTTCCAAAATGAAAATCAGTATATCGTTGCTTTAGAAACAGGTTCAACAAGCAAGGATAATGTAAAAATTGATGATTTCCGTGACGAGTTGACGGCACGTGTAAGAGGCGAGTTGAAAGCTGAACAAATCATTAAGAAATTAGAGGGTGTGTCTGGAACTTTAGAGCAAATGGCCCAGAAATATGGTGCAGGTGCTTTGGTAGAAACAGTAAATGATTTGACGCTTGCACAAGGCGTATTGACAAGCGCAGGCGCTGATCCAACGGCATTAGGAAAAGCATTTGGTTTGAAAGTTGGACAAAAATCTAAGCCATTCAAAGGAGATGCGGGTATTTTTGTAATGGAAACAACTTCTTCAACACCAGCCCCAGCCATGGCAGATTTGACGATGTATAAGAACTCCGCAAAAATGATGGCGGCACAAAGAACGTCATACTATATCAACGAAGCTATCAAAGAAAATGCGAAAGTTGTTGATAACAGAGCTAAGTTTTATTAGGAATAATTGGTTTTAAGATAGTAAAAAAGCACCTTGAAAGAGGTGTTTTTTTGTTTTTATACCTTTTGATTTTCAAAAGCTCCGTGTCGTATTTTATTTCTTTTAGATATGGAATTTTTACATTATTCTCACGAATACATACTATCTGGTTGTAGTGCTACAACCTAAGTAGGTTTGTGATTGATTACCTCAAACTCAGAAATTTATTAAAGATTCGTTGAGATTTACGTCTTAAAGATTCCACAGAAAAAAGGGTTGCGAAATAAAATTTTGCAACCCTTTTTTATATCAAATCATTAATTTCTAAAAGACTTTTCAGTTTACTATCTTCAATATTTTCTTTCTCAGATTTATCGTAAATAGAAAGTAAAATAACCATCTCATCTATAATTTTTACGCAAGTAATTATTCTTGAACCGCCCGATTTCCCTTTGTTTTTAGAAGCAATTGCCATTCTGATTTTATAACAATCTTTTCCAAGTGGTTCTCCTTGTATGGGGTCTATTGCAAGGCTTTCAACTAAATCGCTAATTTCAGAAGCAATTGAACGATACTTCTTAATTAATTTCTTGGCATCTCTTTTGAAATCGTCTGTTAATACTACATTAAACGAACTCATAAATAGCCTTCATTTTGTAGTTCTTGTAAAAAATCTCTTGCAGGAGTAGTTTTCATTTTCCCCTGTTCAATCATTTTTAAATCCTCAAATCCTTTTTTTACTGTAGCCCAAGTTTTTTTCTGAGCAGGAGTTAATTCATCTTCCAACGAAATTTTCTTACGTTCCTTTATTTTTACAAAGTCTAATTTTTTCATCAATTTGATAAAAAACTGAACTTGTGTATCTGGAATATTAAGTGTTATCTGTTCCATGATTTTAAAATGAATAATTATGATTCCGAACATCGAAAATCAAAATTTACGCATAAGTATTTAACATTACAGGCATTACCAATAATAAAATATCTTCGTTTTCTTTCTTATCCGATGGAATAATTAAGCCCGCACGGTTGGGTTGCGACATTTCCAAAGCAATCATATTAGATGAAATATTTCCTAACATTTCCACCATGAATTTTGCGTTGAAACCAATTTCCATTTCTTCTCCTTCATAATCGCACATTAGTCTTTCGTTGGCTTCGTTTGAATAATCTAAATCTTCAGCCGAGATTACTAAGTCGTTTTGCGCTAATTTCAAACGAATTTGGTGCGTAGTCTTGTTTGAATAGATCGAAATACGTTTCAAAGAACCCAAAAACTCCGAACGGTTTATCGTCATTACGTTTGGATTATTTTGTGGAATCGCATTTTCATAATCAGGAAAACGTTCGTCGATTAAACGGCAAATCATTCTGATATTATTGAAGCTAAAAAAGGCATTTGCTGAACTAAAATCTGCGGTCACGGTCGTATCGTCAGACGGCAAAGTTGATTTCAACAAAGTCAAAGCCTTGCGAGGAATAATCATTGTTGATTCTTGCTCAGATTTCACATCATTTCTTCTATAACGAATCAAACGGTGTCCGTCCGTAGCCACAAAATTGGTATATTCAGCCGATAATTGAACGTAAACACCCGTCATAGCAGGACGTAAATCATCGTTTGAAACCGCAAAAATAGTATTAGCAATGGCAGCACCCAAGACATCCGCAGGAAGCTGAACCGAAAGACTTTTAGTAACTTGGGGCACTTTTGGAAAATCAATTGGATTTTCACCTGAGAGTTTATAACGCCCATTTTCAGTAATGATCTCTGTTCCGAAAGTGTCTCTATCAATTTTGAAAGTGATTGGTTGGTCGGGTAATCCACGAAGTGTATCCAACAACAAACGGGCTGGAACGGCAATTGCTCCAGAATCAGTTGATTCAATCGCTAACGTAGTGATCATCACCGTCTGTAAATCAGAGGCCGTTACGGTCAATTGGTTTTGGTCAATTTGGAATAAGAAGTTTTCCAAAATGGGAACAATCGGATTGTTGGCAATTACTCCATTAACGGCCGAAAGCTGTTTGAGTAATACAGAGGAAGATACGACGAATTTCATTATTGAATATATTATAGTTAGCTGTTCTTTTTAGTAATTTGTTACTGGTTATTGGTCAATAGTTATAATTAATTTATTAACTAATAAATGTTAACTATTAACAATTAACTATGCTCATAAATATGCTCAACAAGTAACGTACAAAACTACGAATTTACCCTGAATTTACCTACTTAGTAGAATGATGGTATCATTTTTTTACAAAAAACTATTCGTAAGGATTTTACAAGCAAAAAAATTTATTTCTTACCTT
>JBBAKY010000160.1:0-6487 GCA_040403295.1 Arcicella sp. | reverse complement strand
TTACTTACCATAAAAACTACGATAATTTAGTGAGAAAATAACCCTACAAGGCAAGGCTATTTTGATGCAAATTCTCAACGTTTTCCGATGGGTAAAACGGATAATACTGGACATGGTTTCGCCCAAGGGATTGATGTATTTTTCCGTGATTCCAAAACGATTAAAAATGGAGATTTGTGGGTAAATTATAGTTATTGTGATTCAAAAAGATTGTTCGGAAATTATCTTACCGAAGCTCAACCAACGTTCGTATCAAATCATAATTTGAACGTTGGTTACAAACACTTTATCGCTAAACCCATGATGACGATTTCTGCTACGTATTCATATACCAGTGGTCGTCCGTATTACAACCCAAATAATCCAAATTTCTTGTCTGAACGCACGCCAGACGTGGATAATATGAGTCTTTGGGTAAATTACTTAACCCATATCATAGGCAATTTTATGGTTATTTATTTGTCAATTGATAATGTTTTAGACTCAGAAAGAATCTACAATTATCGTTATTCAGTAGACGGAAAAACTCGTACATCCATAACGCCATCCGCCAACCGTATGATTTTGATTGGCACGTACATTACCATCTCAAAAAAGAAAGTTTTGCTCGAGGATATGCGGAAGAATTAGTTATACCTCACCCACGCACAACCAATTTCCAGTTTTTAGTTTGAATTTTTTCATTCAAATGTACCGTTTCACCAATGGAAAATTCCTTAAATCCTGCTTTTTTGAGGACATTTTGCGAAGGAAAATTAAAGAATGGCGTATCGGCAATGATGGTTTTTAAAGCGGGCTCTAATTTCGCCCAATCTATCAAACAATTAAGTGCTTCGGTGGCGTATCCTTTTTCACGATGATTTCCATCAATGAAATAACCCACCATTGTAACGCCTTCTTGGTCAGGAAAACCAGCAAATCCAATGCCGCCAATAGCAGTATTTTCGGATTCTAAAACGATATCCCAATTGGTAAACCAGAAGAAATCCCCTTGATTTTCGGCCGTCATTGGGAGCCAAAAGTTTTGTAGAGCATCTTCGGTTTCAATGCGGTCAAAATCTGCTATGAGCCAATTGGAAGGTTTAAGTCCTAAACGGGTTTCCATTTTGTTCCTGCCTTCGGTGTTCCATATTGTAAGTAATTGATTATCAAGTGGTATGAGTGTTAATCGTTCAGAATAAATTTCTATCATTTTGGTTTAAATGTGCTATTAGGATTTTGCTTTGTCGTAAAGTACAAGCTTCCCGAAAGTTAAAAAAACTTTCGGGAAGAAACTAAACCCTTAGAAATTTACTTGGTATTTCTACCCACCAACTACAATCAAATAGCTATGCTACTTTATCTTTTTTAACCCCAATCAAAGCAATCATTCTACCCGTTTTGCCTTTTTCTTTTCGATGAGAAAAATAAGAATCATTGTCTAAAACGGTAGAATAAGAAGAGACTTCAATTTGATTTTCAGGTACACCACATTTCAATAATTGCGTAACATTCGCTTTCTTTAAATCAACAAAAAATTTGGGTTTCCTACCCGTTTTGTCCAATCGTTTCAAGTCATAAGCAAACAAAGCCGCCACATCTTCTCCAACTTCATAAGAATTTTCGTCAATACACGTTCCTACATATACGTAGCAATCTTTTGGATTTGTTTTGAACTCATCCGACATCTTTTGAAGGGTTTTTGCGGTAATATCCAAAACCGTTCCTTTCCAACCAGCGTGAATAGCAGCAACTGCTTGATTTTTAGCATCATAAATTAATACTGGTGTGCAATCTGCTACTGTTACTGATAAGAATGTGTTAGAATTTTCTGTGATTAATGCATCATACCCTTCATAAATCTTGCTACGGGTAACTTTTAAAATCTTATCTTTATGGACTTGATAACTCTGGGTAACTCTACTCATTTTAATGCCAAGACATTCAAAAAAACGCTTTCGATTTTCGAGTATATTCTCGGGCTTATCATCTGTATTAAGCCCTAAGTTTAAAGAAGAGTACGGCATCTTGCTGACTCCTCCTTTTCTATTGCTTTCAACGGCGATTAGTTCTGGGAACTGTTGAAAAATTTTTGGTATTATGTACATTTTAATATTGTTGTATGTTAGTTTATCTCAAAAGTAAACGTAAATTTTGGTAGAACCGTTGCTTTATTTTAGTTTTTTGTCATCTCATCATTATGCGATAGAGAACAAATAATTGCAGTGAAGAAATACTAAATGAATCCTTATCCATGCAAAAAAATATTTTTTGCCTCCTTTTATTTGTCATGGTTTTCGCTTGTAAACAGAAAAAAACTGTTCAACAAGCTGGAATAGCCGTTTCTTTCGATGATAGATTTGTGAAAGAATGGTATCAACTACGTCCGCTTCTGAAAAAGTACAACGCAAAATGCACCTTTTATATTACACAACCAGATAGTCTTTCGGATGAAGAGGTGAAATTGCTCCATGAACTTCAAAAAGAAGGACACGAAATTGGATGTCACGGGGCAATGCACGTGCGTTCGATGTACTATATTTGGGATTTTTCTTTGGATGAATACATGAAAAACGAGATATTTCCCGCTCTTACAACCATGAAAAAACAAGGTTTTTCTCCTAAAACATTTGCGCATCCTGGAGGTTCTCAGACTTGGTATTCCGACCGTGAACTATTGAAGTATTTTACCCTTCTTCGAGATGTTTCTATGAAAACCAGAACGCTTTGGAATTTTGATTATACCCATGAAATTGAAGATATTGACGAAATATTGTATCAACACGATGGTAGTCGAAAAGTGAATGCTTTGTTGATTGATACGAGTGCAAAATTATCAATTGAAGATATTAAGAAAGGATTGAAAAGAGCCTCCGAAGAAGGTTCAGTTATGATGATATTTGGCCATAAACCTCTGATTAAAACTACTCAAAAAACGGATGAATATGGTTTTGATATCCAATTTTTAGAACAAATATTGTCAGAAAGTGCTAAATTGAACCTGAAAACGTATACCATGCAAGAATTACCAACTGATGCTTCCGCATCGGAATGAAAAATTTAATCCCTATATCCGATGCGGAAGCATCGGCTTACAAATCCCCACATGAAAAAACAACAACTATTCATCACAACCATTATCTTATTAACTTTCTCATTATCAGGCTATTCGCAAGATAATGATTCGACCGTAATCCGTGAATTCTTCAATGAAACGCTCAGCAAAGGGAAATCTTATGATTGGCTTCGGGAGCTTACCACCAAAATTGGACCCCGATTGAGTGGTTCAGCGGGAGCTGCTAAAGCAGTTGCTTGGGGTAAAAATCTCTTAGAATCAGGCGGTTATGACAAAGTATTTTTACAAGATGTCATCGTTCCTCATTGGGTTCGAGGCAAAAAAGAAGAAGGTTATATTTTGAACGGAAAACAAAAAATATCGGTGCCTTTAGTGGCTTTGGGAGGGTCTGTTGCTACCGCTCCAAAAGGAATCACGGCAGAGGTAATTGAAGTAAAAACTTTTCAAGAATTGCGTGATTTGGGCAAAGAAAAATGTACGGGCAAAATTATCTTCTTCAATCGCCCGATGGATCCAACCAAAATTAATACCTTTGAAGCCTACGGACAAGCGGGCGACCAACGAAGAAGTGGTGCTAATGAAGCTTCGAAAGTAGGCGCAATTGGCGTGATAGTAAGGTCGTTGAGTAATACTGATAACGATTTTCCTCATACAGGGGCTATGGTATATGCTACGGGCATTCCCCTGATTCCTGCCGCTGCTATTAGTACTAATGCTGCAACCTTATTGAGTAAGACGTTAAAGGAAAGCCCAAATACTAAATTTTTCTTTCGTCAGTCTTGCGAATCTTTACCCGATGCTGCTTCAAATAATGTTGTTGCCGAGATAAAAGGTTCTGAAAAACCTGATGAAATTATCGTAGTTGGTGGACATTTAGATTCTTGGGATTTGGCACAAGGAGCCCACGATGATGGCACTGGGATTGTTCAATCAATGGAGGTTTTAAGATTATTTAAGACCCTAAATATCAAGCCAAAACACACCATAAGAGTTGTGTTATTTATGAATGAAGAAAACGGAAATAAAGGAGGAATCAAATACGCAGATTTAGCGAAAGCCAACAACGAAAAGCATATTTTTGCGATGGAATCAGACAACGGGGGATTCACGCCAAGAGGCTTTGGCGTACAAGGAGGTTCGGCAGAAATTTTATCGAAAATCAAAGCATTTCGTACCCTTTTATCACCTTACGGACTGAATGAAATTGACAAAGGTTCGGGTGGTTCAGACATTGGCCCGCTTGCTCCCCAAGGAACAGTTTTATTAGGTTTCAAACCCGATCCACAACGTTATTTTGAGTATCATCATGCGTCAAATGATCGTTTTGAAACGGTGAATCAACGTGAATTAGAAATGGGAGCCGCTTCTATGGCTTCGATGATTTATTTGATTGATAAAAATTTTTAAAACTTTATTAAGGACAATATCTCTCAAAAGGTATTGTCCTTAAATATTTGTTAAATTGTGGTAACTTGTTGGTTTTGAAATCATCAAGGAAAAATAAGTAATAGACTCACTTTATTTTGTGATTTATCGTAATAAAGTAAATGCTCCAGAAAAATCATTTACCTCTCCATTCTTCATTTCTGCAGTAATTTTGTAGGTAAAAATATCTGGATTCAAACTTTTTCCTTGATAATTTCCATCCCAACCATGCGACGAATCGGCGGTCACGAAATTCTCATCTCGGAATACTAATTCTCCCCAACGGTTATAAATCAATATTTCCTTGATTTGCTTCACACATTTGCTGCCAACTACATAAAATATATCGTTCATTTGGTCGTCGTTGGGCGTAAAAGCAGTTGGGACAAAAACGCCACAAAGAATGCTGACCTGCGTTTGAATTTTCTTAAAACAAGTGCTACCCGGTACTGAAACGGTTGCCACATATTTTGTCGTAACGGGTGGTTCAGCCAGCGTACTCGCACAGGTATTGCAAGCGAGCGTTTCTCTGGGAGTCCAATTGAATGAGTAAATTCCCGCAGGTTGAACATCTACCTTGATTTCCGTATTTTCTCCTTTTTCAATAATAATCTCAGGAGAAATCGTTAAGGTAAATGAGTTTTCATAATTCAAGGTGGATGTTACCAGACTGTCGCAAAGTCCCGTTCGTTTGATAGTTGTGATATATATTCCTGATTTTGAATACGTTGAGTCACCAACTTTTGCTTTCTGTCCTTCACAAAGTGAGAAATTTTTAGTAAATCTGGCAATATTTGTAATTTTTACATTGATGGTAAAAATACTATCACAGGCATCGGTTGAGCTAATGGTTTTGAAATACGTTCCCGCAGCATTATAGGTATTTCCTTTAAATATAAATTGTTCACTCTCGCAAAGATTGACGTTTTTGGTTATCCTTGCGACGGGAATTACGTTTAAGTTTAACGTATAAACGCTATCGCAAAAGGCAGAATTGACAACGGTTTATACAAACGTCCCCGTTGTGTTATACATTTTGCCTCGATGAACATAACTATTACCAATGCAAATAGATTTATCAACGATTACAGGAATTTCATTTTTTTTGATGGTGTAATTCAACAGTAAATTGCAATTTTCGTTTAAACTACTCTTTGGCGTTAATTTAACAGAAAATTGAGTTCCCAACACGGCAGTTACTTTAATTGAACGAGTATTTTCGCCCGTACTCCAATCATATTTTTCAAATCCTTCGGGGGCATCTAAATTCAAGGCTCCAATGCCATCGGTACAACCCGTTTCGGGCTGCACCTCTGATTTCAAACAACTTGCATTGAAATAAGCATAACCAAAATGTTTATTTCTGGTACAGCCGTGTACCGTTGCCTCAACGGTTATATTTTGCCCCACATAACTTCGTAAGTCCACCGCAACGGTTGTCCAATTTCGATATTCTAAGTCTCCTTGTTTTTTGAATCCATCAACCGAAACCGTAGAAGAGGACTTTAATTGTACATCATAAAAACTACAAGTAATATTATTACCATTACTATCCAAAATTTTAACACCAAATCCAGGCTTTTGATAAGAGGCATGCCCACTTGCGTCATCCTGCAAAACAACAGCAAATTTGTATTGGAAAAGCGTATTTTCTTGCGTGATAGTGAATGATTTTGCTAATCTAAAAAATGACCCGCCCAAATTAATATCACCAAACCTTACGGAATAGTCGCTTTCAGGAGCAACCATCGGGATTTCCTCTGAGTATATTTTGGGGTCATTTCCGTTATTTTTCTTCGTAATAATATGTCCAGTTCCAACTGTTCCAGTTACTTCGCTTGAATAAATTGGCGTTGCCCCATTATCGGTTAGCTTACCATTTGACAATTTCCAGTCGGCGGTTGTACCACTTTCAAAGCCACAATTTTGACTTTGAACGGTGATATTATTAAATGAACATAGTATTATCAAAATAGTAAATTTTTTCATATCCTTATTAAATTCTTT
>JBBAKY010000159.1:0-6583 GCA_040403295.1 Arcicella sp. | reverse complement strand
CTTAGCAAATTTTATTTTTTATAAGGATGTATTTCAAAAACATTGATTTCAACGTACTTTTTAATGGTACATGATTATAATATAAAATAAGTTGTGAGGAATAAAATTCTTTTGAACTCATGACTATATTTTGGTGTGTTAGTGATATATTTTGGCGAACCTCTGTGAGGCTCGCCAAATTTTTTTAAAACCCTCCCCTACTTCTTTTCTCAAAATAATTACCATTTATCATTTCCACAGTGCCATTTATACATAAAGAGAAAAAATATATTTATAGTACCTTGTTTTACATAGTACCTTTCTATATCTTTGTTTCAAGAAATTAGTATAATGATATTTTTGACTTTATGAGTAAATGAATTAATATAAAAACCATTAAAAATTATGGATTTAGAAAACGCCAAAGTGCAGATGCGAAAAGGAATTTTAGAATTCTGTATTCTGCACATTATTTCAAGAGGTGAAGTGTATGCTTCGGATATGCTTGAAGAATTAACTTCTGCTAAGATTATGGTTGTGGAAGGCACGTTGTATCCTTTATTAACAAGATTGAAAAACTCTGGTCTGCTGGATTATAAATGGGTTGAATCAGTATCTGGCCCGCCACGAAAATATTATGTTTTAACTGAAACTGGTAAGGCTTTCCTGTTACAATTTGAAGAAACGTGGGTAGAGTTGCAAGGTTCGGTAGCTCAAATAATTCAAGATTCATTTCATCATCATAATCCGCAATAGTTAATGGTTATTTAGTAATTAGAAAAACTGATAACAACTTACTCAGCAACCAATAACTAATAACCAGTAAAATACTGACATGAAAAAGACCATATCAATCAATATAGCAGGCATCGTATTTCATATTGAGGACGACGGCTACGAAAAATTAAATGCTTATCTGAAAGCTATTCAGAAATATTTTTCTTCCTACGAAGGTTCAAAAGAAATTGTGGAAGATATTGAAGCTCGCATCGCTGAAAAATTTTGGGATAAACAAAAATCAGACGACAAACAAGCCATTTCCTTGCAAGATGTGGAGGGTTTGATTGCTTCAATGGGTTCGGTTTCAGACTTTGCCGCTATCGAAGAAGATGAAGATTTGGCAATGGCAGGAACGAGCAATAAAGCTAAACAAGCTAATGCTGGCGAGTCCAAAAGTAGTGAGACTGACGAGAGTATCAACCATGAAAAATCTCAAACGGGAAAAAGTCATTCAGAATATAATTATAAGTATAATGCAGGAAATAGAAAATTATACCGAGATACCAGACGCAAACTTTTGGGGGGCGTTTGTGCAGGATTGGCTCATAATTTAGGCTTCGACCCGCTTTGGGTAAGATTGGCATTTCTGTTTTTACTGTTAGGAATTGGCCCTATCACGGCAGGTATTTTGAGTGGTATTACCTTCATTTTTTACATCGCCTGTTGGATTGCTTTTCCAGCAAATCCAGCTTTGGAAGAAGACGAACAAATCCGCAAATTCTATCGTAATCCCGACGGAAAAGTTTTGGGTGGCGTAATGAGTGGAATTGCTTCGTACACGGGTTGGGATTTAGGAATGTTACGTTTTATATCTGTGTTGAGTATATTTTTATTCGGTTCTGGCTTAGTTATTTACGTAATTCTCTGGGCGATAGCTCCCGAAGCAAAGACTTTAACTGACAAAATGCAAATGTCTGGCGAACCCATAACGCTCGAAAACATCGAATCGAATATCAAAAAAACCTTCAATGTTGAAGACCATCCCGAGAACCCGCTTACAAAATTATTATTATTACCATTTAGGGTTATCTCACAGATTTTCAAGGCATTGGGCCCTTTCGCTGAATTTTTAGTTTCGGCAGGAAAGATTTTTGTGGGTGGTATGATGGTTTTTATTGGAGTAATTTCTATCATCGCCTTAATTTTTTCTTTGTTCGTTGGCGTAACAGCTTTGGAAGCGGGTCATGTGTATTTTGGCAATAATGTTCCGTTGGGGTTGATTGGCCGTGATGCTTCGCCCTTGATGATTATTGGAGGATTTTTGGCCGCCACTGTGCCAGCATTTGTGATTGCTTGGGCGGGTTTATCTTTAGTTATCCGTAGAAATTTATTTACTTCAACGGTTTGGCAAAGTGCTTTGGGCGTGTTTGTGGTGGGTTTACTCGTAACAATGTACACAGGAGTGCGTTATGCAAGAAATTTTGCCAGAACTGCTTCGATTGAAAAAGTTTTGAATTATAATACCGAAAATAAAATACCCATATTCGACCTTAATTACACAGGATTCGACCAAAATTGGGAGCCTTCCGTTGAACTTATTGGCTACGATGGCACAACTATAAAAGTTGAACAGGTTTTCAGAGCGGATGGAAGAGACAAACAAGATGCCGAGAAAAACGCCTTGGATGTGAAATATAATATCATCCAGAAAGATTCATTGCTACTGTTCGACGACCGATTAGATTTTAACGATAATGCTCGTTTTCGTGACCAACACATCAGAATGAAAGTGTATATACCTTTTAATAAAGAATTTACCATGTCGAGAGGATTTGGTTCTTTTATTGATAATGCCTTGGACAATCAATATTTTGAAGATGCCGACGGCGATAAATTCAAAGGTTCTCGTTGGAAGTTTACCAAAGATGGCGAGTTGATTTGTACCAACAGAATCTTGAAAACAGAAAATGAAAATTCGGATGGTTCGCAGACATTGGACGTTAAAGATTTTGAGTTTATCAAATCTGATGTTAATAATGGCACAAGCAATTATGATATTCGGCAGGGCAATGAATTTAAGGTAGAAGTTGATGGAGCTAATGATTCGCAATCGTTGAAATATGAAGTAAAAAATAATACTTTGTCAATCAATAATGGCAATAATAATAACTTGATGATACACATTACGATGCCTAAACTCAAAGGAATAATTTTGAAAGGTGGTAATGGCGAAAGTGAAATTCATGATTTTTCAGGCGATGATTTTACGGTAGAATTGTATGACTCAAATAAACTCACCATCAACGGTACCACAAAATCTTTGACTGCCAAAATTGCAGGATTTTCAAGACTACAAACGTATGATTTACAAGCAGTTAATGCAGTTGTCGAAGCCAAAGATAATGCCGAAGCAGAGATAAATGTAAAACAAAAAATGGATGTAAAAACAAAAGGAACGGCCCAAATTCGTTACCGTGGCGAACCTTCCGAAAATCGTTCGGTGCGGGATGGTGGAACAATTGAAAGGGAATAAAATAAGCAAATGTTAAACGCAAAAGGGTGAACGGATGTATAAAATGGCTTTATATTTTACCGTTTACCCTTTTGTGTTTACCGATAAATTAATTTTCTAAACGACGTGCAACGTTTCTCCATAAACTTGCATCTGATAACTAAACAAACAAAAATAACATGAAAACCAAGACCCTCATCCATAACCTATTCGTAATGACCGCTTTAATGTTGGCTACGAATTTATTAATGGCTCAAAACAAAAAAGATTATCCATTAAAAGGCTTTGACAAATTAGATATGTCAAGTGCTTTTCAGATTGATGTTACGCAAGGCTCAACTTACAAAGTTTCAGTTGATGCAGAACGCTCGGAAGATTTAGAAGATTTAACGGTAAGTATTAGCAACGGAACTTTAATTGCCAAATATCGTGATGGCAAAGGCTGGAAATGGAATAATAATCGTAAAAAAGTTTATTTCACCATTGTAATGCCAACTTTAAAATTGGTCGATTTTTCGGGAGCAACAAAATCAAAAATTTCAGGTTTTAACGATTTAGAAGAATTAACCTTGAAATTTTCGGGAGCGGCTAATTCAGAAGTTAACGTAAAAGCGGATAAAGTAAAATTAAATTGTTCGGGAGCTTCATCCATCAAAATGAATGGAAATGCCACTAAAATGAATTTCGATGTGTCGGGAGCAAGTAATGTAAATTGCTATAATTTCGCAGCCAAAGATGTGGATGCTGATATATCAGGAGCAAGTTCTGTAAAAGTAAATGCTTCGAAAACGTTGAGTGTAGAAGCAAGCGGAGCATCATCTTTGCGTTATCGTGGACAGCCTTCGGTAAAATCGGATGTGTCGGGAGCCAGTTCGGTAAAAAGTGAGTAATTTTCGATGTTCGTGATTCGTTTTTCGATGATTGGTTGGAATCCAAACAGCGACAATGGACGCTTAGAAAAACAAAGTAAAAAGCCTATTAGTTGTTGAAACTGATAGGCTTTTTACTTTGTTATAAATTTAAACAACTTACTCCGAACATCGAAATGACAGACATCGAAAATCGAAAATATTACGACTTAATTATCATTGGTGGTGGGCCAATTGGCTTGGCTTGTGGACTCGAAGCCCAAAAAGCGGGACTCAATTATGCAGTCTTAGAGAAGGGCTGTTTAGTTAATTCAATCTATAATTATCCTGCCAACATGACTTTTTTTAGTACCTCCGACCGCTTGGAATTGGATGATGTTCCCTTCGTTTCAAATAGTGCAAAGCCCACTCGTTCGGAAGCTTTAGAATATTACCGCAGGGTGGCATTTAATCGAAAATTGAATGTTAAATTGTTTGAAGAAGTAGAAACAATTGACAAGAATCCTGATGATTTTTATGAGATTGTAACGAAAAAACGCACCTACCAAACCAAGAGCATCGTCATTGCCACGGGTTTTTATGACATTCCTTATTTGATGAATGTGGAAGGCGAAAATCTACCAAAAGTAACCCATTATTACGATGAACCCCACTTCTATGCTTTGCAAAAAGTAGCGGTGGTTGGGGCAAGTAATTCAGCGGTAGATGCGGCCCTTGAAACGTGGCGAAAAGGGGCGGATGTCACCATGATTATCCGTGATAAAGCAATTGGAGAACGAGTAAAATATTGGGTAAAGCCAGATATTGAAAACCGCATTAAAGAAGGTTCGATTAAGGCGTATTTCAATTCAGAAGTTGCAGAAATACGTGAGAATGAGGTAGATATAAAAACACAAGAAGGCATTGTTACAATTGAAAATGATAATGTAATCGCTATGACGGGCTATCAACCAAATTTGGATTTTCTTCGTAAAATTGGCATTACATTATCGGCCGACGAAATCATGAAACCGATGTATAATGATGATACACACGAGACAAATTTACCCAACGTGTATGTAGCGGGAGTGATTTGTGGAGGCATGAATACGCACTCATTATTCATCGAAAATTCAAGAATTCATGCCGTGAAAATTATTGAAAAAATTACTGGAAAATCTGTAAGTTTACAAGATAATTAAACTTGAAACCAAATGACTACTGTAAAGCAAAGAAAATTGGCTCGTAAAGTTCCTGAATATCTCATTAAAGAGATTTTGGACAGAATTCCTATCTATTATAAAGGGTATAAAGCAGTTTTACGCAAAGAAAAAACATTAGAAAGTATTATGGGTGCAAGTGGATTACAAGTACTTATTGTGTCATACATTTATAAGTTATTAGTTCGTCAATTAAGTGATGATATGTACCATGTATTTGCAGGTGAAGCTGGACTTCATCTTGATATAAACAATAATTTATCATGAGATATTGTTATTTATGACCGTGCAACGTTATATAACACTAAAATTGATACGCATTATTTAGACGTTCCTCCAAAAATTGATATAGAAATAGATGTGAGCATTGATACGACTGATTTTTCAGAACAAACCTACATTTACAAAAAAACTGACCGTTTATTATCTTGGGGAAAAAAACTGACCGTTTATTATCTTGGGGAGTAGAGAAAGTAATCTGGGTTTTGAGTGCTTCTAAGAAAGTAATTATTGCAGAACAAGGCAAAGACTGGTTATTAGTGGATTGGTCGAAAGACATTGAAATTATCAATGGAATTAAGTTTAATATTTCACAATATTTAGAAAAATCAGGAGTTAATTTTTAAACAAATAAACCATGTCAGTAAACGCAAAACATCTCGCAACATTCATTCTTGGAGCCGCCGCTGGCGTTGCTTTGAACAAATATCTCCAAACTAAAGAAGGAGAAAAAACCTTAAACGATTTGAAAGAAAAAGCTTCTAATTTAAAAACTGAAGCCGAAGGAGCAATCGATAAAGCACCCGAATATTTCGAGAAATTAAAAACGGAAGGAGCAGCCGCTTTGAAAGAACAATTTCCAGGAATTGAGAAATTTTTAGCTGATTTTATGGGAACAACACCACCCACAACAAGTACTGAGGTTGTGGATTAGTTAAATGAATTGTTTTAAGGACGGCGTTGCTTTGAGCGACGCCGTCCTTTTTTATGCTATTTTTCACAACTAATAACTCCCTTGGCTATTAAATACGGAAGAGCAATATAAAGTGTTACGCCTTTTATCAGAAAAAAGAAAAAACCCGCCCATCCGAGCCGTTTGAGCCATGCAATAATCTTATTTTGAGGAGGTTGCTGTGTTTCCAAGTCTGTTTTCTTTTTTAATTAACCAATCCTGTCACCAATTAGTTTACCGTTTTATAAATTTAACGATGGATTTAACACTACAAAAATACGACGTTGTTGAAGAAAATAGTATCTTGCCGTCTGAAAAATAAAAATTTAGCAAAGACAAAAAAATGGATTTC
>JBBAKY010000158.1:0-6625 GCA_040403295.1 Arcicella sp. | reverse complement strand
ACTAAGATGATTTTGTAGTTTTTATGAATCATTTTTGATTTAGTTTACTTTCATTATTTTTTATCGTTCGTCCAACCGACCTTTCGTATTTACGAATCAGATTTTGATTCCCCTCAATACCAACAAAAATACCTACATTCTCCTTAAAAACCAACAAAGCCAAGTTTGCCTATTTTGTGTAGGTAAACTTGGCTTTGTTAATGATTTAATTATTCGATTTTAGAGACTTTTCTAATTAGTCATAAATATCTTTTCTATGGCTAAGTTTGATAACGTCAATGATAAGTTCATCATCAAAAACTTCATAAATCACACGATAATCACCAATTCTAATTCGATAACCATCTCTATTTTTCAAGTTTTTATAACCAATTGGTCGAGGATTTTCGGCTAAATCATTAATAGCTTCAAGAATTGGTTCGGCAATATTATCAGGAAGTTTATCTAATTATTTTTCTACCTTTTTAGTTAATAGGACGGTATAATTAGACATTTTTCAATTCACGTTTTTTTAAATAATCACTCAATAATACCCGTTTCCCATCATCAGTTCTTTTGAATTCATCATAAGCCTGAATATCATCTAATTCTTCAAGGGCATCAATCATTGAATCAAATTCTTTTGACGAAAGCACAACCAATTTACTTCCAGAAGTATCAGTAATATATTGAGGATGTACAATAACCATCGTTTTATTATTTTAAATTGTTTTACAAATTTATGATATTTCTTACACCTTCAGCAAATAATCCGTCAATTTTCCTTCCAAATCATTCACCGACATATTTCTAAAAATACCGCCGTGATTAATAAATGATATTTCTCCTTTTTCTTCCGAAACCACGATAATTGCGGCATCGGTTTGTTCGCTCATGCCAAAAGCCGCCCGGTGTCTGAAACCCAAAGTAGGAGAAATGGTACCACTTTCAGAAACGGGCAACATACATCTGGCCGCCGCCAAACGTCCTTCTCGGATAATTACAGCGCCATCATGGAGAGGACTATTTTTATGAAAAATGCTCAATAGAAGTCGTTTAGAAACTTCTGAATCAATTACATCGCCCGATTCGATATATTTTTTCAAATCATCTTCTCGCTCAATCACAATCAAAGCTCCCGTGTTGGTGGTAGCCATGTTTTTGGTAGCTTCAATGATGGATTGAAGAGAAGTAATATTTTCTTTAGTCGTTTTTGGGGTATAAAATTTCTTCAAAAAAGTATTTTCACGAATGGATGTCGAACGACCTAACATCATCAAAAAACGCCTAATTTCTTGTTGAAAAATTATTAATAATGCCAATACCCCCACGTTCATAAACTGCCCCAAAATAGCGGATAACAATTCCATTCCCAAGGCTTTGGCCACTAAATAAACCACGTAAATAAGGATATAGCCAAAGAAAACTTTATTGGCAATACTCCCCTGAATCAGTTTATAAACCTGATAAAGCAAGAATGCTACGAGTAAAATATCTAAAATATCAATCCAATCAATGGTTAAAAATCCTATTTGCATGGTTATAACTTTAAGTTTTAAGCAATGAGCTTTGAGTTCGTTGTGTATGTTTTAGGTCAATGCGACTTAGTCAAAAAAGTCAAATAAATTCAGACTGAAATTCCTAACACTATATTTCCATCTAAGCATATTTTTTTAAAATATTCGGTTTTAGAAGGTTCACACACACCTGGAAAATCGCCTTTCTTTCCCAACATATCCGTAATTACTTGAAAATGAAGGTGTGGCGACCAATTTCCATTGATAGGATAATTACCAAATTCGGCAATTTTATCGCCCGCTTCAATGTTTTTTCCTTCGTAAATGCCTTCAAGACATTCCAAATTTAGATGTCCGTAAAGCGTATAAAATGTATTTCCCTCTAAAATATGTTCCAAAATAATCGTTGGACCATAATCTCCAATATTGTCATTATTGGCAAAACTATGAACTTTCCCTTGCATAGGTGCATAAACGGGCGTACCTGCTTTTGTCCAAATATCCACGCCCAAATGAATGGAACGAGGTTCGGCAGATTGTTGAAAATGCTTGGTAGTTCGATAAATATAACGATTTTCCCGGTAACCACCAACCGCACAGACGGCATTAGCTTCTTTAATTTTCCGAGAAACGTATTCATCCATTACCTCAACATTCAATAAATCTAATGAGTGAAGGTCAGTATTATTTTCGGTTAAGTCAATATGAAGAATCGTATCTTTCTGAAAATTAAAAGGGACAATTGGGTGGAATTTGTGGGTTCTGAGATTCATCTATTTCTTATGAGAAAAATTGTAGCACAAGCTTTAGCCTGTATGGAAATTAAGTATAAAACAGTCTAACATTATGCCCAAACCTGCGTTCCTTCCGTGCAGTTTTTACACATTTCAATTTCTGAACGAGAACGTATAAGTATTTTTCTAAATTTTCGGTAACTTTCTCCAAACCATAAGTCTTTGAAAGTCTGAGTTTTCATATCGCCTAAACGATAATGAGCGTCTTTATCGAAACAACATGGCACCACCAAACCGTCCCACGTAATCACGCATGAATGCCACATTTTCCAACAATGATTCACCAAATTATTCTTGATTTTATAACTTCCATCCCGTTGTTTTGTGTAACGTGAATATTCATCAATTGTGGGAATCAAAGCAGAACCTTGCTTATAATCATAAATTTGAGCCGTTTTTAACCCAACTTCATCAACGCCCAATTCTCTGGCCAATTCATGCACCTCCGCAATTTGATGTTGATTCGGTTTTACCACTAAAAACTGAAAAACAATGTGCGGCGTAGCTGATTTTAACTCATTTTTCCACTTCACAATGTTGCGAGTTCCTTCGATTACTTTTTCTAATTTACCCCCAACCCTATATTGTTCGTACGTTTCTTGGGTTGTTCCGTCAATGGAAATTATCAGTCTATCTAAGCCTGATTCTACGGTTTTTTTGGCGTTATCATCCGTCAAATAATGTGCATTCGTGGAGGTTGCGGTGTACATTTTTTTTTTAGCTGCGTAACCCACTAAATCCAAAAATTGCGGGTGTAAATAAGGTTCGCCTTGAAAATAGAAAATTAAATAAAGCAAAGTATCTGCTAATTCATCAATGGTTCGTTTGAATAAATCACCTTCTAACATACCCGTCGGACGAGTGAAAGAACGCAACCCACTCGGGCATTCGGGACACCGAAGATTGCAAGAAGTGGTGGGTTCAAAGGAAATACTAAAAGGCAAACCCCATTGGGTTGGTTTATTGGTTATTTTGGCATTATAAAAACCAGAAACTACCTTCAAGCCATTCCAAATACGTTTTGGGGTTAGTTTAGAGGCAAAGTTTAGACCATCTTTAATGTTTCCGTTCATGTAAATTGTTTTCAAAATATACCTGCAAGATACCTTTAAACGCTTGAAAAGGCAAATTTGAAAAGTATTGGCTTATTAAATTTATAATTTTATAAGCCCTATAAAAATCATTACAGGGTACTACAAACATTTCAAGAAAAAATAGTAAATTTCAGTTGAATGTTATCGCCAAGTAACTTAGAAAGGAAGTATTTTTTAAATCTTTCGAGCCTTCGTGACTTAGTGGCAAATTAAAAACAGTACCTTATTACTCAAAAATCACAGACTCATGAACAATACCAGAAGAGATTTTATTAGAAAAATAAGTAGCACATCGGCTTTAATTGTCGGTGGCATGGCAATTACTGATGCTTATGGAAAAACAATTATGTTAAAATCAGAAGCCAAAATTTCGGCCAATGACAAAATCAGAATTGCCCTGATTGGTTCGGGAATTATTGGTCATTATGATACCGAAACTGCCCTCAAAGTGCCTGGCATTGAGTTAGTTGCCGTTTGTGATTTATATACGGGACGATTGGAGAGAGCCAAAGAGAAATGGGGAAAAGACCTTTTTACCACTCGTGATTACCGTGAAATACTAAACCGTAGCGATGTTGATGCCGTGTTGGTTTGTACTTCCGACCACTGGCACGACCATATTTCAATTGATGCCATGAAAGCTGGAAAGCACGTATATTGCGAAAAACCAATGGTTCACCACATCCAAGAAGGGCAGGCTGTCATTGATACCCAAAAGAAAACAGGAAAGGTTTTTCAAGTAGGTTCGCAAGTAGCGAGTTCCGTTTTGACCGCCGAGGCAAAAAAGATTTATGAATCTGGCGTGATAGGAGAATTATGCTACGTAGAGGCCACTAACGACCGCAGTTCTGCCAACGGTGCTTGGCAATATACCATTCCAACGGATGCCAATACGCAAACCGTTGATTGGGATACTTACGTAGGCGATGCACCAAAAGTGCCATTTGAAGCCAAAAGATTTTTCCGTTGGAGAAATTATAAAGACTACGGAACGGGTGTTGCAGGCGATTTATTTGTGCATCTTTTAACCAATTTACACACCATCACCAGCTCAATTGGGCCCAATAAAATTTTTGCTCTGGGCGAATTAAATTACTGGAAAGATGGACGAGATGCATACGATTTAGTAACTTCTTTGATGCAATATCCAGAAAGAAAAGAACATCCAGCTTTTCAGTTTTATACCCGTGTAAATTTGGCCGATGGCGGCACGGCTGGCTCTCCCGCAAAATTAGTGGGTACGGAAGGAATCATCGAACTGGGATACGGAAGCATGAAAGTAAAAAGTTTTAAACGCCCAAAAGCACCCGAATTTGGAGGGTATGATTCGGTCAATACTTTCTCGCAAGTACAGCAAGAAGAATCAACGAAAGCCTATAAAGCCTTGTTCTCGGATGATGACAAAAAATGGAATTATGCTAAGGAAATAACTTTCAAAGTTCCTGAAGGATACGACGAAAGATTAGACCATTTTATCAATTTCTTTGAGTCAATTCGCACGGGGAAAAAAGTGCATGAAGATGCAACTTTTGGCTTACGTGCAGCGGCTCCAGCCTTAGCGTGTAACATGAGTGCAGCATTGGGTAAGCCTGTGATATGGGATGCGGAGAAAATGAAAGTGGTATAATCTAAAATCCCATGATAAACAAAGATTTGCCAGTTGCGAAACATTGTAACGTTTCGCAATTGGCAAATCTTAATGTTATCGCTTTCGACAATTGGCTTGTCAGCTATTGGCTTTAAAATCAGTATATTGACTGATTAGAAGTGTCGATTATAAAATATTAGCTACTTTTTAATTTGTTTAGTTCACTATCCCAGCTGTGGTTGCCTCTGGAACTTCAATTAATTCCCCTGATTTTACGTCATATATGTAGCCATATACGGGAATATTCTTGGATACTAATGGATGATTTTTAATCCGTTTAACATCTTCAGTAACACTTTCAGCTAAGTTTTTAAAGGTTAAAAACGACACAAATTTAGCTTCATCAGAACCTCCTTCCTCTTCTACATTTCGCCATCCATTTTCATCCACAGATGCAGTAGAAAGACTTTTTGAGAGTAAATCTCGCATTATTTCATCACTAAAAAGCGCCATCCCACAGTCAGTATGATGGATTACAAACCACTCTTTTGTTCCCAATAATTTATGAGAAATTATCAATGAACGAATGGCATCATCACTCGCCCGACCTCCTGCATTACGGATTACATGAGCATCACCTTCAGATAAACCTGCATATTTTGCGGGGTCAAGCCGTGCATCCATGCAAGTTAGGATGGCAAATTGACGAGCGGGAGGAAGCGATAATGTTCCTCTTTCACCAAAGTTATTTGCGTAATTTTTATTGGCAGTCAATACTTCAGTGAGTACTTTACTTCTGCTTGATTGATTTGACATTTTGTTATTTTTTAATATTGAAATAAAAATAATTCAGTTGGTTTTTGGATTGAGAATAGTGTCATGGCTGGTAGAATTGCACCAACACAAGACATTTTACCAACACTAACCTAACCACACATACAAGAAACCATTTTAATAGGTTAATGTTGGATAAAATTGTTCAATAAGTCTTGCCCTTCTTCCCAATTTCCTAAATTTGATGTGGCGTTAATGTGTCCTTTTTTGCCAATATTAACAAATTCACTTCCCCACGCAAAAGCAAATTCATTAGCTCTTTCGATACTCGAATATTGGTCGGTTGTACTGGCAATTACCACCCCTTTAAAGGGTAATTTGAACTTAGGAATCGGATTAAAACCTTCAGTAAAACTTAATCGTCTTGAATTTTCAACATCGGGTGGGGCTACTAAAAAAGCTCCTTTTACCATTTCAGAAGTATATTTATTTGCCCAATGAACCACCGTCAAACAGCCCAAACTATGAGCGATTAGATAAGTTGGCTTGGTTAATTTTCTCACCTCCTCATCCAATTTTTCAATCCAATGTTGGCATACTGGCAAATCCCAATTAATCTGTTCGACACGATGAAATCTTTCAGGATTTTGCTTTTCCCATAAACTCTGCCAATGAGTTGAACCAGAGCTTCCTAAACCTGGAATAGTTAAAAATTTGTAGTTTTCCATAATGTGTTCATCTCTTAGATTATTTGTCAATTGATAATAGTAAGTATATCTTTTATTAGCCTATTTAGTCTATTCTATTAGTATATTAATAATTTAAAATAAAAGCGATACATTTGTTCGCCTTAATATTTTTTCACAAATATTATACTTA
>JBBAKY010000157.1:0-6688 GCA_040403295.1 Arcicella sp. | reverse complement strand
ACTAAGCATCATAATGACTTTGAAAAAACAAAAACTACTTGGACAAGATTACTAAAAAATGCCATTTAATGATAGAATTAAAAGAAGTCGCTTAAAGCCGTGGGGGTTGTGTAAAAAGTATAGCGTTTAAAGTATTTTGCGCCAAATAATATTCCGAAATATTCTTTTAGAATTTATTTGGAAATATATTATTTGGAAATTTCTTGTTTTACGAAATGATATTTCTGCTTAAAATTTTTGACTTATAAACCTTTAACTTTTACACAACCCCCACGGGTAAAAAACACTATTACGCTTCGACCCCTGTGAAACACAAGCCACGGAAATAAAAAGACCCTTCCTCCAACAACCAAAAAAATTCCCGACATTTTACCTCGACAAAAATAATTGCCAATAAATTTGCGCAACTAAAAAGTTGCACATATATTTGCAACCTATTAGTTGCGTAATTAATTATTAAAAATGAAACAAGATATATTCCAAGCCATAGCTGACCCAACACGTAGGGCTATTTTAACTTTAATTGCTATTCAAGCATTAACGCCAAATGCCATGGCAGAAAAATTTGATATGAGCCGACAAGCAGTATCAAAACATATTAAAGTATTACAGCAATGCGAATTGATTAAGCCTGAGCATGCTGGTAGAGAAATTTATTATCACTTTAATGCCCCAAAAATGCAAGAAATAGACAATTGGTTAGCCCAATTTAGGAAAATTTGGGAAACTCAATTTAATCAACTTGACAATGTATTAGCAACAATTAAAGAACAGAAAAAATGAAAAACAATTTGCTATTTGATTTTACCGCTGACAAATCGACAAAAATGGTTGTCATAACCAGAGAATTTGCGGCCGAACTTTCGTTGGTTTGGGATGCCTTTACCAAGCAAGAAATACTTGACCAATGGGTTGCTCCTAAACCTTGGGAATCCAAAACAAAATATATGAATTTTGAAGTTGGTGGAAAAAGATTTTATGCAATGGTAAGTCCTGAAGGAATAGAGCGTTGGTCACTTCAGGAATATACTTCCATTACCCCAAAAACCAATTTTAAAATGTACAATGCTTTTGCCGACAAAGATGAAAACCCTGAATTGCCAGGGTCTGATTGGGATTATAATTTCAGCGAACAAAACGGCATAACAAAAGTGGTTATTACTATTTACAATGAATCCCTTGCCCGCTTAGAGAAGATGATTGAAATGGGCTTCAAGGAAGGATTTACGATGTCAATGAAAAATTTGGAAGAAGTATTGGCAACTTTATCGCAAAAATGATTTTTGCTTTCAAAAGAAAGAGTGTAAACCATTTAACAAATAAAAATTATGGCAATTATCAATCCTTACATTCACTTCAACGGGAATGCCGAAGAAGCATTTACCTTTTACAAATCAGTATTTGGCGGGACGTTCGCAAAAATTATGCGTTACAAAGACCTATCAAGTCCTGAATATCCAATACCAGAAAATGATGCCAATAAACTTATGAACATTGCCTTGCCAACCGGTAAAAGTAGTGCGTTAATGGGTAGCGATGTGATCGAAATTATGGGACAAGTAACGGAAAATGACAACCGAAATACCATTTCAATTAATGCAGAAAGCAAAGAAGAAGCCGATAAATTATTCAACGGACTTTCAGAAGGCGGTAAAGTTGAAATGCCAATAGCATACGGCCCATGGGGTAATTACTTTGGAATGTTTGCCGACAAATTTGGGGTTCAGTGGATGGTGGACTTTGACCCAAAATACAACGAAAAGGTATAAACCGACAGAAATACCAGCTAAAATTGATAGTTTTGTTGAAAAAATCGACAAATTATGAAAAGAACATTTTATCTACTATTACTTTTATTAAGTACAACTTTCAGCAGTTTCTCTCAGCAAAAAACAACCATTATGACTTTTAATATCCGAATGGAAACCATTCAGGATGGAGAAAACCAATGGGCTAAACGTAAAGAAAATCTTAGCAGTATGCTTGAGTTTTACGAAGCGGATCTTTGCGGAATGCAAGAGGTTTTGGTGGGACAAATCAGAGATTTAACCAAACTTCTTCCCAAGTATGCGTACGTAGGCGTTGGGCGTGATGATGCCAAAGAAGGCGGAGAATTCTCGCCAATCTTCTACAAAAAAGATAAATATACGGTCTTGGAAAGTAATACTTTTTGGTTGAGTCAAACGCCCGAAAAGCCCAGTAAAAGTTGGGACGCCGCTTTAAATCGAATTGTTTCTTATGCTAAATTTAAGGACAATAAAACGAAAAAGATGTTTTACGTTTTCAATACGCATTTCGACCATATTGGTCAAGTGGCTCGGCGTGAAAGTGCTAAAATGTTGGTGGCTAAAATTAAGGCGATTAATCATAAAATCCCCGTAATTTTAACAGGAGATTTTAACAGTACTCCCCAAGAAGAGCCAACAATCATTATTAACGAAGGATTAATTGATGCTCAAAAAGTAACAAAACAGCTCCATTTTGGCCCAATAAGCACTTTTAATGGGTTTGAGTCTAAAGAAATTGCAGGCAGATTGATTGACTATATTTTCTTGAATACCGATAAAATAAAGGTGCTTAAGCACGCCACCTTGAGTAATACTTGGGGCGGTCGTTTTGCCTCCGACCTTCACGCAGTATTAGCGCAACTTGAATTTTAAATATTCTATTCTTTTAAATAAAAATAGCCGAACAGTCAGACTGTTCGGCTATTTTTGTAGATAGTAATGCTCTAATCAATCAATTTATGTTTCTCGTTGTAAGCAAAAATAAAAATTATTATTTCTCCTAAAATACCTACTATGGCGGTGAAAGTATCGCCCAACCATATTAAAAGAAATGAGAAAATAAGGAACATAATCACCAATTGTGCGGTTGAAAGTTCGTTACTATCGTTGTGTTGTTCTTGTGATACTGACATAATTATTACGTTAAATTTTAATTTGTAACAAGATATGAATAAATATAAAAAAAACACGCATTTTTTGATTATTCTGTCCATATTTTTTTGTAAGTCATCCCTCCTATTTGCCCAATATACAGATAAATGGATATCGTTGAAATATGAATCTGTCAGGCATAAACCCCATAATTTTTACTTTTCAAATGTGATTGATGAACGAAAAGATAAAGCTAAAATTGGAGTAATTTATGGAGAAAATCAAACCGAAAAAAGCTTAAAATTGAGTGGAGGAACGCTTAAATCAGTGCAAAATTATTTTTCAAAATCAATCATTAAAGACTCATCCGATTACCCTATCACCTTTAAAATCAAAGAGTTGTCAATTATTGAAAATCTGACAACTGTAAAAATTACAGGAAAATGCAGAATCAGGGTTTCGTATAGTTTCCAGCGGGATACAACGGAGATAGAATTAACTGATTTTCAAACGGCCATAACCTTCAATCGGACGCAGGGAGATTATAATAATTACGAAACTTTATTGAGCAAAGTAATCGAAAAATCAGTCATGTATTTTGATGAATGGATGGAAGAAAATTATGACAAAAATTCCAAATTGATAAAAGCAGTAAGATTGGTTGTCAATTCGGATTATCAAATTGAAAATCCTGAAAAGGGTGATACTATTTTTTGGTCGCCTATTCGCAAAATGACGTGGTCAGACTTTACAGGAATAATGCCAAAAACATCAAAATACTCAGCCCAAATTTTCAATAACTTTGAATACATTGCGCCATTGCATTTAGAAAATGGCATCTTAACCATCAATCTCCAAATGAAGGCTTATATGCTAAAAAGTGGCTCTTGGACCTCATCAACCAGTCTTTCTGACTACAGCATCGCTCATGAACAAGTGCATTTTGACTTGACAAAAATTGTGGTAGAACGCTTTAAACAAAAAGCAAAATCGATTTTAACAGTTGATAATTACGACAGTGAATTGCAGATACTTTTTATCGAAATGTACCGAGAAATGAACCGTTTACAAAAGGAATATGACGATGAAAGTAATCACAGTGTTAATGTTGTGGGACAACAAAAATGGCAACAATTTGTTGATGGGGAATTGAAGGGATTAAGGTAAAATGAAAATATAATTACAAATGACGGAAGTCGTGCTTTTGAAGGCCGACTTCCGTTTAATAAAAAGCAGAAACAATAAAATTTAGATGAAAAAACTATCAATGGACGATTTGAATCGTCTTTCCACGGAGGAATTTAAAGAGGTTGAAAAATTCCCGTACACCTTAATTTTGGATGATATTAGAAGTATGAATAACATCGGTTCGGTATTCAGAACGAGTGATGCTTTTAAGGTTGAAAAGGTTTATTTGTGCGGCATCACAGCAACGCCTCCGCATCGAGAAATCCAAAAGACGGCTTTGGGTGCGGATGAAACCGTTGTGTGGGAACACGTGGAAGATGTGCTTACACTCGTAAAAAAATTGCAGTCGGAGGGCGTAATTGTGGCCGCAGTGGAACAAGTAGAAAATAGTGTTTCTTTACTTAGCTTTGAGCCAGCAGAAAATCAAAAATATGCGTTCGTATTTGGCAATGAAGTTTTTGGCGTAAATCAATCGGTGGTTGAACAGGCTGATTTTTGCTTAGAAATTCCGCAATACGGCACAAAACACTCCTTGAATATTTCGGTAACGGCGGGAGTTGTGGCTTGGGATTTTGTGAGTAAGATTTTGAGAAAATAAAAGGATTCGCTTTCAGCGAATGGTTGGAACACAGATGACGCAGATTTTGCGGATTTACGCAGATAAAAAAACGTAATATGTATAGTCTAATAAACTTCATTTATGAGGTTTTCTTTCTTAAAAAATAAATCAGGACAAAAGAATTTTTTTATACATATACATTTGAAACATGAATTATAAAACATTAGGAAAAACAGGCTTTGAAATTTCAGAAATCAGCCTTGGCACTTGGCAAGTTGGCGGAAAATGGGGTGATGATTTTAACCACACTACGGCCGATGAAATATTAAATGCTGCCGTTGATTCGGGCATTAATTTTATTGATACAGCCGATGTTTACGGCGATGGCGAAAGTGAAAAAGCCGTTGGGCGATTTGTAAAAAGTCGTTCAGAACGGATTTATGTGGCTACAAAATGTGGTCGTCAGCTCAATCCGCACACCAATGAAGCTTATCAACCCGCAGTTTTACGAAAATTTGTGGAAAATAGTCTCAAAAATATGGGACTCGAAACCTTAGATTTGATTCAATTGCATTGTCCCCCCACGGAAGTTTATTATCGTCCAGAAATATTTGAGTTATTTGATAGATTAAAAGACGAAGGCAAAATCTTGAACCTCGGCATCAGCGTTGAGAAAGTGGAAGAAGCTTTAAAAGGTATTGAATATCAGAATGTTACTTCCGTACAAATTATTTTCAACGTCTTTCGTCAGCGACCAGCGGAATTATTTTTCGAGCAAGCACTGAAGAAAAATGTGGGCGTAATTGTGCGAGTTCCTTTGGCAAGTGGATTATTAACGGGCAAGTTTTCAAGCAATTCAACTTTCACGCAAGGCGATCATCGAAATTTTAATCGCAATGGCGAACAATTTGATAAGGGCGAGACATTTTCAGGGATTGATTATGAAACTGGACTTGCCGCAGTGGAGGAATTAAAAGCTATTTTTCCTAATGATAACAATCTCGCACCCATGGCTTTACGTTGGATTTTACAACATGAAGCGGTCACGACAATTATTCCTGGAGCTTCAAAACCTGAGCAAGTAACGGCCAATTTAGCCTCGTTAGATTATCCAGCATTGAGCGAAGAACAATTATTTAATATCAACGCTGTTTACGATAAATACATCAAAAAATCAGTACATCAATTATGGTAGTTTTTAATAAAATTTAACTTCAGTAAATATGAAAAGGCTAATTCTTCTATTTTGTTTGTTTCAAAGTTTAGCTTTTTCACAAAGCAAACCCATGGAATCTAAAGTTTATTATTGGAACGATTTGACAGCAGTTAAAAGACCTCAGGGTGAAGCTCGCCAGATTTTAGAAGGCACCACGCCCGATTTTAACCTTTTTAAGGTTCATGCCAGTACGCTTTTACCAAAAGGCAGAATGAAAAAAGAGGCTTATACGCAAGAGAATGAAGAATTAATCATTGTAAAAGAAGGAGAATTGACGGTAACCATCGAAGGTAAAACAAAGGTTTTGAAAGCAGGTGGAATGGCTTTAATTATGTCGAACGATTTGCGTGAAACTGAAAATAGAAGCGATGGCAATACCACTTATTACGTTTTTCAGTTTAATTCGGTGCTACCAGTTGACCTTGAAAGAGGTAAAAAAGCGGGTGGTTCATTGATGCTCAATTGGGATGAAGTAGCTTTTAAACCCCATGATAAAGGTGGTAGAAAAGACTTTTTTAATCGCCCCACATCCATGAACAAACGCTTGGAAATGCACACTACGACCTTAAATGCTGGATTGATGAGCCACCCTGCCCACACCCACAAGGCCGCTGAAATAATCTTTTTGGTAAATAGCCAAAAAGATGAAGCCACAAGCCAAGCCCAAGAAACCATTGACGGCAATTGGTATGATGCAAAAGTGGGGGACATTATTTTTTTACAGTCTAATAGCCTTCACGGTATCCGAAATACTGGTACGGGAACTTGTACCTATTTTGCTTTTCAATTTGAATAGTTTTTAGACACTAAGAAAAATTAATATTTATGAGTTCTATTTAAGTTAGT
>JBBAKY010000156.1:0-7080 GCA_040403295.1 Arcicella sp. | reverse complement strand
TACCTATATTCTATGTGGTTGCAAAATAATTACCCAATATGACTAAAGAACAAATTTTAATATACTTTCAAGAACTTCAAGATAATATTTGCAAAGCCATAGAAAAAGCCGATGGCTCCGCAAAATTTCACGAAGATAATTGGCAACGTGAAGGTGGTGGTGGCGGAAGAAGTCATGTCATTCAAAATGGAAATGTTATTGAAAAAGGGGGAGTAATGTTCTCGGCTGTTTGGGGAGATTTGCACGAAAAAATGTTGGCATCCATGGGGCTTACGGAGAAAGTTGATTTCTTCGCTACTGGCGTGTCCATCGTTATCCATCCGCAAAGTCCATTAGTGCCAATTATACACATGAATGTTCGCTATTTTGAAATGTCGAACGGAACATTTTGGTTTGGTGGAGGCATCGATTTAACACCGCATTATGTAGTTGAAGAAGATGCAAAATGGTTTCATAATTATTTAAAAAATGCTTGTGATAAACACGATAAGGCCTATTATTCGAAATTTAAAACGTGGGCGGATGATTATTTTTTCAATACGCATCGAAATGAAACTCGTGGAATTGGCGGAATATTTTTTGATTATCAGAAAACGGATGAAACACGAAATAAGCAACAATTATTTGATTTTGTAAAGGAAATTGGTGAATCTTTTGTGCCAATTTATACCCATCTTATGAAGAAAAATAAGAGCTTACCCTTTACAGAAAAAGAGAAAACGTTTCAAATGCTTCGCCGTGGAAGATACGTAGAATTTAATTTGGTACACGACCGAGGCACTAAATTCGGACTCGAAACCAACGGTAGAACAGAATCCATTTTGATGTCGATGCCTCCCGTGGCTAATTGGGTTTATAATTATCAAGCCGAGGAAGGTTCGGAAGAAGAAAAAACTTTAGGGCTTTTGAAAAAAGGGATTAATTGGGTATAGAATATAACGGGATATTATTTGCAAAATGAAGAGGTCGTCAAGCAATTGATTACCTCTTTTGTTTTCCGTCATGTAAATTCCTTACTTATGAAACGTTTTTATATTCTTTAGATTTCATAACAGTATTCCCTTTAATTCGTTATTTTTTTAACAATTTTAAACCTTTCGGATTCTTGCTAAATACCCAAATAATCCAATGCCAGAAACTAACACTAACATACACAACGAGAATTGAATCAAGGAAGGTTTGATGACCACCATTGCTCCAAAAAATTGAATAATTAAAATGATGTATAGTAAATTGGCAATTCCTTCTCTGGGCATTTTACTAATTACGAAAGCACCTAAAGGAGCGAATATAGCGACAAATGGAACACATGCCAACCAAATTTCAAAAGCTTCGGGTTGAAAATCATTGATGAGTTGGGTATGAATAAAAAGCCCCAGAATCGTTTCAATGGTCATGATAATGACTGACGAAGGTGTGGCAACTTTTTCACTTACTCGGTAATAAATAGTCATTAAACAAAAAGTGAAAATATTAATTCCTGTGCCAAAAATGGATGAAATAATCCCACCAACCAATCCGAAAATAATTAATCTTCCTCGATCAGAATTTTGAAAATCTTGAATTTTATTAAAAACTTCCCTTTGTGGACGACGATTTTGCAGCCATAAGGCGATTCCAAAACTTAAATAAAGTGATACGAAAAATAGTTTTGCTTGAACGGGAGAAACATAAGGAACTACGTAATAAGTACCGAAAAATAAACCAAATACCCCACCAATTGTGACGAAGATGATATAATTCCAATCCACTTTCAATTTCAATCCTATAATTAATAAAGAAGCGGAAGTCATGCCAATACTCTGAATAGCAAAAGCAAAATTTCGGGCAATTGGGGGAGCTATTTTTAGAATCAACGTAAAGATGGGGTACGCAATTGCCGCACTTCCTTCAGGGCTTGCTCCGGCGATAAAAGAACCAAAAATCATGGTAATTACCGTAGCCCATTGACGAGTGTAGATTTCAAAACTCTTATGGCTAAACATATACCATAACCAGCTGCTTAGTACAAAGATTAGAAAAATTAAATATATCCAAGGAATTCTCGTTTTCTGGATTTTGTTGGATAGCATAAAGATTTTGCGTTAATTTACTGCTCGGTAAGTGTTCCTTACAAATTTAGTTAATAATAAAGATTTTAAGATTGAGCAATGAAAAATTTTGAAGAAGTATTACAAAAATTAGTCGATGAGCAGGATTTTTTAAAGGGAATTCAAACTCGGATTGTGGATAATTATGACATTATGATTAAAAATCAGCAGCAAAACGCTGATAATCATGAAATGGTAATTCAGAACCAATCGACCATTATCCGTAATCAAGAAATTATTGTTAATAACCAGATGAACATCGTTCGGAACCAGAAGCAAATTGCCCAAAACCAAGTAACGCTTGATGTGATTGAACAAACACAGATTTTTTTACTAAATGCCTTGAAGAAATTGACAGGCAGTGATGAAAATTTACAAGAAACCCGAAAATTTGTTGATAGTATTAGAAAAGCCAGTGAAGAAAGTAGAAAAGGTCAGAGCTTGAACGATTCTTCAACGCTCTAATTTATCCATGAATAGAGACATGAATACCTAAATACTTGCCAATTTCTCCTCCAAAAGTCTAATTTGAGTCTGTAAGGATTTAATTTCCGAAATCTTGCTCTCCGTAAGTTGCTTTACCAATTGTAGCTGAACTTCTAAGGCTTGCACTTGTTGATGCAACAATTTATTTTGAAATTCTAACTGTTTACTCGGGTCGCTAAAATCATTTTTATCGTTCGTTTTTCGGTCAGAATTCCTGTTTAAAGAACTTTCTTGTATCTCTTCAATATTCATTTCCGAGAAATCGACATTTTGCAAATCATCTAAATTTGTTCCGAAATACCGACAAATTGCCTCGCAAACATCCAAAGATGGAAGTGTATGAGCATTTTCATAATCTGATAAAGCACTTTTACTTACGCCAAGCGTTTTTCCTAATACTTCTAAGGTTAGTTTATTCTTTTTTCTGAGCAATCTGAGATTGGTATTAAATCTATTTTCCATTAATCAGGAATTTTTTATTATTTTTCCAAATAGTTGGAAATTTTAATTAAAACTATTTTCTTTGTGTGCAATTTAACCATTTTTCCTGATTTTTCCAGAAATCAGGAAATGCTTCCAACAACTGTCTCTTTTAACTATAAAAACAATTTTAAAATGATTAAATCTTTACAGCTTATTACTGCCTTATTGTTTGGATTAAATCTGGCAAGTCAAAATATTTTAGCGCAAGGATGTGTGGCTGTTCGCCACATGAGTTGTGCCGCTGGAACTGGAGCAAATGCCTCTTCAATGATGCGCCCTGGGCAATGGCAAGTATCAATGGGTTTCCGAAGTCTATATTCCCATCGTCATTTTGTGGGTACTGAATATCAAGAAGTTCGTGCCATAAACGATACAGAGGTTAAAAATTATTCTGAGGGGCTTGATATTGGAATTACTTATTCCGTAACTGACCGTTTGAGTGTAACTTTAAACATTCCATTGGCCAGCAATACCCGTGAATCAAAATATGAACATTATGGGAATGGTACAATCGCCGCTCCAATGCCATATTTTAGTACGAAATCTTCTGGTTTAGGCGATATGCGTTTGGGCGTAAGCTATTGGTTATCTGACCCTTTGAAAAACATGAATGGAAACGTTTCTTTGGGTTTGGGCGTGAAAGCTCCAACGGGTAATTCTAATGTACAAGACGGTTTCCATAAATTAGATAAAGAAGGAAAAGACTATCTTCAAACTAAAGCGGTTGACCAATCTATCCAATTAGGTGATGGTGGCTGGGGTATCAATCTTGAGATTCAGGGTTATCAAAAACTATTCTCAAAGGCTTCGGTTTATTACAACGCATTTTATATGTTCAATCCGCAAAATACAAATAATACTTACAATAGTATTTTGGGAGATAATGTGCAAAATCCAATCACGGTTAAACATTCAATTTCAGATCAGTTTGCGGCTCGTGTGGGTGTTGCTTATGCTTTATTGCCAAAATATGGTATTTCTGCAAGCTTAGGTGGACGTGTTGAAGGTATTCCATCGGAAGATGTTTTCGGAAAAAGCGAAGGTTTCCGTCGTCCAGGTTATATTATTTCAATTGAACCTGGTATTGCCTACATGAACAAACGTAATACACTTGCGTTGAACGTGCCCATTGCCACAACCAGAAATCGTACTCGTTCGTATTCAGATTTGAAATATGGCGGGCAAGGAGATGCAGCTTTTGCAGATTATTTTATTTCGGCAACACTTTCTCATAGATTTTAGGAACTTTGCCTTGCTTTGATAGATGGATTGACACTCTTTAAAATTAAATTATCCCCAAAAAATGAAAATATTTACCAAACTGAGTTTTACGTTTATGCTTACTCTTGTAAGTCTTTTTGCCCATGCCCAAATGATGAACGATGGTATTTTTATGGCCAAAGGAAATTTTTGTGGAGGATTGACGTATGCTAATGACTCTTGGAAAAATTACTGGGAAGGTACAATATATCGTGAAAATAAAAACCTTGGTACACTCACAACGCAGTCTGTCATACTGATGGGAAATTACGGAATTTCTGACCGTTTTAATGTAATGTTTTCGCTCCCGTATATTATCACGAAGGCTTCGGCGGGTACTTCACAAGGCATGAGTGGCATGCAAGATTTAACGATGTCCGTCAAATATCGATTAATTCAAACGCATAATCTTTCGGTAATTGGTTCCATTGGCGGTTCAATTCCAACGAATAATTATGTAGCCGATTATCTTCCTTTTGCCATTGGTACTCAATCAAAAACTGGTTTTGCCAGAGGAATTTTGTATTATACTTTACCCGCAAATTTGGCTTTAACAGCGCATGGAACTTACACTGCTCGTTCAAATATCAGAGCGGATAGAGAAATGTACTATGCTGGAAAAGCATATTTTACACCTGAAATGACACTGCCAGATGTTGTGAATTTTGGTGGAAAATTCGGTCATTACTCTTATCGTTGGCAATTAGAAGCCACTTATGACCAACAGATTACGCAAGGAACACTTGATATTCGTAGAAACGATATGCCAGCACTTTGTGATAAATTTGATTATCAAAGAGTAGGTTTCATTGCTGCTTATCGAGTGCCAGCCTTGAAAGATTTGCAAATAATGGTTACGGGTGGAAAGATTCTATCGGGTCGTAATGTAGGAGAGTCAATGTCGTATTCAATTGGAATTTCAAAGTATATTGATTTCCGTAAAAATAAAACGGCAGGTATTCCAAGCGGTCCAATTTGTCGTCCAGGTGAAATGAAGCATGAAGTTAATGGAGAAATGAAAATTGGCGATCATAAATAGAAAGTAAATTTTCGCATTTTACTGTTTAAAGGTTTATTTCCAAAGTGCTTAATATTAGTTACACACTTTCAATTAATTACACATTGATAATTACTATAATGTCATTCCAAATGAAAACGATTAGTACCAAAAATATAAAATTAATTTTCCTCGCAATATTGCTAATTGCAGGGATTTCATCTTGCGAAAAGTATCTTGACAGAGATGGAACAGAATTGGGTGCATTGAATCCAATCAATACCGATGTCGCCGCAGGCGCTTGGAAAACGTATACAGGCACGGTGGTTGCTGATTATGCAACCGTTGTAACCACACCTTATGCGGTTACTTCTGCGAAATATCTTGCAGAAATTGAAGAAGTAAAATCGGAAGTTGGTAAAATTGACGATGCTCGTCGTGAGGTAATTCGTTATTGGAACGGTGGTGGTGTTTTGCGTTGGAATCAAATCATGCGTGAATTGGTGGCTAAAAATAATTTACCTCCTGCTGAAAATTCGGATTTTTCTAAAAGTACAACATTTCCGTACCCATTACCTAATTCGGCAGACCCTGATAATTTGAGTGGGAGCGGCACAACTTTCCCTTTTTCAAATCCTCCATATGCGGCTCGTGCCTATTCTTATGTGTCTGTCGCTCAGTACGATGCACTCGTAATGGCGATGGCTTTGAAAGCAAGATATGCTCGTAAATCGCCCAATGCAGTTGATGCGAGCATTGTTCCAATCATTGTAGCTGCGCCAAAATTGAATTCTTTTCCTTCGGAAGATGCGGTAATGGCGGCAGTAAGTTATGAGTTTTTGAAAAGATTATTTCCACAATCTGCCGATACGCTTTATTTATATAAGAGAAAAGAGGAGCAGAAATGGTTTAAATTATGGGCTGGTATTTCAACTCGTTCGGATATTGAAGCAGGGGAGAAATTAGGGAAAGCGGTGTATGCAAAGGTTTTTGCCCGTTTCAGAGCCGACGGAATGGCAAATGCCGTAGGTACGCAAGCCAAATGGGATAGTTTGACAAAGCGTTGTGAAGAAAGAGGTGAGATTGCGTGGAAATCACTGGAAGACGCTCCCCGTCCTCCGATGTTGGCCATGTATGGCAACGTATCAACTTGGAATATGGACAGAGCAACCTTGACGGCCATTAGTGCTTCGATACCACCACTTTTAACAAAATCGGCTGAGTTTCAAGCACAGGTTGCGGAAGTAAAAAGTTATACCGAAAATCCTACTCGTGAAAATATTGCCATCGTTCATTTTTGGGCGGATGGTGCAGGAACCCACACACCTCCTGGACACTGGAATCAAATTGCGGAGAAGTATATTGTAGCTGCCAGACAATCGGAAGTTAGAACAGCTCGTAATTATGCACTTTTAAATACTGCCATGATGGATGCCTCTGTAAGTTGCTGGTATACAAAGAGTTTCTATTACTTTCCACGTCCATCACAGATGGATCCGAGCATAAAAACATTAACAGGATTACCTAACTTTCCATCTTATACATCGGGGCATTCAACGTTTTCAGCGGCGGCAGCAACGGTGTTAAGTTATATTTTTCCAGACGGTGCAAGTTCATTTCAAGCGCAAGCACAGGAGGCTTCCATGTCTCGTTTGTACGGTGGAATTCATTACAGAATGGACTGTGAAGGGGGCTTGAAAATTGGAAAAGCAGTGGGAGATCAAGCCGTTTTACGTGGACAAAGTGACGGGGTTCAATAGAAAA
>JBBAKY010000155.1:0-7117 GCA_040403295.1 Arcicella sp. | reverse complement strand
ACTCATAACTCATAACTCATAACTCATAACTCATAACTCATAACTCATAACTCATCCAGACCGATATAAAAGACAAAAGGAGACGTTAAAAACGTCCCCCTGTGCAAATTAATAGTTCTACACCTATTATCTTAAATATCTTTATTGGTCGGGGTTTAAAAACATGGGGCAACAAAGGTTGCCCCCGTTTCCTAAATACCTAACCACTAATTTCTTTTTGACTATTGTGCTTTCACAACACAATATTAACTAACAAAAGTCTAAATTCCCTAAATAACTCTTAGTTTTTTCTAAAAAATCTTTTTTCTTTCTTCTCGATACTGAAATTTTTTTACCATCTTTCAGTTGTACAAACATTTCTTCCTTAACGTCAAACTGGATTAAGTAGTTCAAGTTGATGGCGAACGATTTGTGAACTCTTACAAATAACTCCGCATCTAATCTTGTTAAAAAATCCTTCATCGTACGTGAAACGAGCAATTTCTTGCCGTTGTTGAAATAAAACATCGTGTAATTGCTTATGGCTTCGAGATGGCTAATATCTTTCCAGGCTACTAAAATTGTTTTTTTACACGAAATTGGTAATGAAATACTGGCTTCTTTTAGAGGTAAATTTTCTTTCGTATAAGCGTTAAAATCCCTTTTAATATTTGAAATTCCAAAAGAGTTCACATTAGTTAAGGCTGTTACCATGATAGTTTTCAGTTTAGTTACATAAATATTATCTATCGTTGTGGTTAGTGTTAATGCAAAGTTGCAAGATTTATTTATACTACACAATCACATGATAAGGTGATATTTCTAAACTATATTCTCATGAATTGCCTTTGCTACTGCTTCAGTCTGCGAATGAACGTGTAATTTATCATATATCTTTTTGATGTGAGATCGCACTGTATCCATGCTAATACCACATTTGTCGGCAATCATTTTATAACTATTTCCCTTTACTAATAAATTTAAAATTTCTGTTTCACGTTCAGTTAATTTGTACGAAACGTTATCAGCAACTCTTGGTTGAGGTGGCAACATTTGTAAAACTTTACGAGCAACGCTGGAAGTCATAGGAGCTCCACCATTATAAGCATCATTTATGGCTTCTAAAAGTCTAACAGGAGGTGTTCTTTTTAATAGATAACCCACTGCTCCTGAACAGATTGCCTCAAAAATATTCTCATTATCTTCAAAAACCGTAAACATCAATACGTTTACCTGCGGTGCGATTTGTTTAATGGTTTTCAACCCCTTTAATCCATTTACAACGGGCATATCAATGTCCATTAAAACAACATCTGGATGAAGTTCCACCATTTGCTCTGCGATTCGCTCACAATTCACAAATGCGCCAATCAATTCAAACCCCATCGAACCACGCAATAATACTGAAAGGCTTTCTCTTAAATCAGGATTATCTTCATAAACTATTATTCTTATTGCGGATGGGTTCATGTGGTGAGCAAAGTTTCTTTGCGTTTGTATGACAATATTACAAAAAATATTAATGTTTCGGTATCACATGATTGGGTGATATTTTGCAATCAGATCAATATTATTAGGGTATATAAAAACTGAGTTTCCTTATAGTTGATATTAAAAATAATAGAATAGCGTAAGGTATAAACTTACATTTTGCTATTTTTTTGATAATTTTGTAACCACATCAACATAGAAGAGACATGGAAAATTATAATTAAGTTTCATTATCAGGATTTCAAAATTTTTTCTGCTGTTTCCTCTAATTTCTATGTGGTCGTAAACTCTTTAAAATCCATTAGTCCGTGAAAAACTCTTACGCTTACTTTGCCTTGTTGTTTCTTGTGATGTCTTTAACGTCTTGTCAGGATAAAAAACAAACTCCCGAAACTACTTCCGTTAGGGTAGATTCAACGTCTAATATTCCTTCCTTGGAAAATTATAGCGCTGCTTTTAATGCGATTCTTAAAACGGATGCTGGAATGGTTCGTGGTTTGAGTATTGGGGATGAAATGAACTCAATCGTAGAATCTGCTCCGCTTTCAGAAACACAACCTGATAAAGGGAAAAGTTATACCGAATATTTTGACGATACCGACCTTAATTTTGCGGATATTCTCTATGTAAATGATTCGGAAAATAAAATTGGGGCTATTTCGGTAGATGTTTTTATTGAAAAACAAGCTTCTGTTGATAGTCTGATGAATGAATTTAAAGGTTATTTTGATAAAAAATATGGAATAGGAAAAGGCATCTCAAAAATGACCGTTTGGAAATTAGCAGGAACAGATAATGAATTATTGCTTCAAAATGTGAGTACCACAAAAGATCCAGGTTTGAAGATTATTTTTGCAAAAAGTGGTGATAAACTTTTGCAGTAAAAATGTAAGACTAATTCCTTTTCTGGCATCAAATATATAAGCAAGTTAGAAACCTGTACTACTTTGAAACTACCATTGTAAAATGGTAGTTTTTTTGTTTCTAAAATACATTATGTAAAATTTACGCATTGATATTTGGAAGTCAAATATTAATTCTCAATCTTTGTGTTATAATTACACAAAGAGATGAAAAAAGCCATTTATACATATCAATATCCCCATCCTGCGCTTACGGTTGATTGCATTATTTTTGGATTTGATGGACAAAATTTAAAAGTGATGCTTATTCAACGGAAAAGTGAGCCATTCGCAAAAATGTGGGCTTTACCAGGCGCATTTATCGATGAAGCTGAATCCTTAGAAAGTTGTGCCGAAAGAGTATTAATGAAGGAATGTAATATTTCTGGCGTGTATTTAGAACAACTTTTTACGTTTGGAAATCCCGCCCGTGACCCCCGTGAACGAGTGATTTCGGTAGCGTACATGGGTTTGGTAAAAACGGCTGATTTTGAATTAATTGCAGGGAATGACGAGTTGCAAATCGAATGGCGAGACGTGAAAGAAATACCCGATTTAGCGTTCGACCATCAGCAAATTTTACAAACGGCCATTGATAGAATTAGAGGTAAAATTAGGTATCAGCCCATTGGTTTTGAACTGATGAACCCTAAGTTTACCCTGCCACAATTGCAGCAATTATACGAAGCCATTCTGGGACAATCACTTGACAGGCGTAATTTTAGAAAGAAATTATTAACCATGCAGATTCTGAAACAATTACCCGAAAAACAACAAAATGTAGCGCATAAAGCGGCTTTTTATTACGAATTTGATAAAGAACGTTATGAGGTTTTGATGACAGAAGGAATTTATTTGGAGTTAGTTTAATAAGCAATGAGTTTTGAGCCGTGAGCAATGAGCTAAAAACGTTGAATACTTTTCTTAAATCTCATTGCTCAAAGCTCATCACTCATTGCTATAAATATGAAAAATACCCAAGAAATAGGCGTTATCGTCGGACGTTTTCAAGTACCTGAGTTGCACGCTGGACACGTAGAATTAATTCAAAGAGTGGTGGATAATCATAAACGAGTGGCCATTTTTTTAGGCGTTACACCCGTGCTGGTTACCAAGAAAAACCCGCTTGATTTCATTACTCGTAAGGAAATGATTTTGAAAGTATTTCCTAACATTACCATTTTGGCTTTGCCCGATAAACCCAATGATTCGGATTGGAGTTTAGAATTAGACAAGCGAATTAGAGAAGTTTTTCCGATTGGAGAGGCACTTTTATACGGTGGGCGAGATAGTTTTAGAAGCGCTTATTCTGGAAGTTTTGATACGACTGAAATTGAACAAATTGCCAATTTTTCGGGTACCGAAATGCGTAAAGAGGTAAGTCTGGAAACTAAGGCAAGTCCTGATTTTCGGGCAGGGGTAATTTTTGCGGCTTATAATCAATATCCAAAGGTTTTTCCAACGGTGGATGTGGCCATTATGCGAGGCGATGAAGTGCTTTTGGGACGCAAATCTCATCAAATTTTATTTAGATTTATTGGCGGTTTCGTAGATCCAACTGATGATAATTTTGAGCAGGCCGCCCAACGAGAAGCCCAAGAAGAAACGGGCGTTGAAGTTGATAATTTGCAATACGTTGGTACCGCAAGAATTGACGATTGGCGATATAGACACGAAGTAGATAAAATTATAACTACTTTATTCACAGCCGATTATGTTGCTGGAGATGCCATTGCTCAGGATGATATTGCTGAAATCAAATGGTCTAAAATCAATGATTTAACGGCGGAGGATTTCGTGGTTGAGCATCGGGTTTTGTGGGGATTGTTGAAGTGGAAATTTCTTTTAAATTAAGGATAAAAGCCAGCAAGCATCATTTCGAAGCGCTCTTCTATTTTGTTATCTTGATTTAGTTCTAATAATTTAATAGTTGCTTTGGCGATTGTTGTTTTTGCTTCTAAAATTCCTTTTTTAACTTCAAAATGCTCAAACCAGTCTTGAGTTCTTGGGTTAAACAATGGAATTAATGGACCATCAATATGAAGAATCGTACTAATATTTGGACCTTTTTTCCAATTACAAGTAGAGCAAACGTAGGCAAGATTATTAAGTGAATTTAATCCACCGTGTTGAATACCAATAATATGATCAATATGATAGTCAAAACTTGATAAATATTCCAAGATACGACAATATTCACAACGGTATCCTGCTCTTGCCATTACTAATTTTCGAGTAGCACGAGAAATATATGTACTCATTAGGAATTTAGTTTTTGAAGGGCTTTTGCTTTAGCTAATCGGACAATATGTTCAACGGTCATGAATCGTTCCATCTCGGAATTTTCATCTGATGTTAAACCTTCCACTTTGTTTTTTTCTAATAATAAATTTACTCGTTCTTGTGCTTTAACAGAAGACTTGTAAGAAATAACACGACGTGGAGAAAGGCTCGCAAGGAAAAATGCAAGCTCATCATAGACTGAATTATATTCTGCTACCATTTTCTTTTCTATTATATAAAAGTATAATCTCTGTGTAATACAAAAATAATGAGTTTTATGTGAAATCATTTATACAGAGAAATAAAATTTAAAATTTTAAAAAAATGCAACCAAACATCATGCTTTTGACTGACAGCTACAAGCTCAGCCACTACAAACAATATCCTGCGGGAACAAGTCAAATTTATAGTTATTTCGAGAGTCGTGGAGGCGAATTTGAGGGTGTAACTTTCTTTGGTTTACAGTATTTATTGAAGGAATATTTGCAAGGAAAAGTAGTAAGTCAAGCTAAAATTGACCGTGCTGCTAAGTTATATGCGGCTCATTTTGGCAATTCAACACTGTTTAATAAAGAAGGCTGGGAATATATCTTACACACCCACGATGGACACCTTCCCATCCGCATAAAAGCAGTGCCAGAGGGAACGGTTATTCCTACGCATAACGTGATGTTGACCATCGAAAATACCGACCCAAATTGCTTTTGGCTGACTAATTTCTTGGAAACTTTATTACTTCAATTATGGTATCCTTGCACCGTAGCTACGATTAGTAGAGAAGTTAAGGTTTTGATTACCAAATATTTAACTGAAACTGGTGACCCAACAACGATAGATTTTAAACTCCACGATTTTGGATTTAGAGGCGTTAGTAGTGTTGAAAGTGCTGGCATTGGTGGAGCGGCTCATTTAGTTAATTTTATGGGATCTGACACGGTTGCTGCCTTAACTTTTATTCAGGAATATTACAATACTGACGGTATGTTTGGGTTCAGTATTCCTGCCGCTGAACACAGTACGATTACGAGTTGGGGCAAAGAAAATGAGGTAGATGCGTACCGAAATATGCTAACGCAATATCCCGATGGATTAGTGGCGGTGGTGAGTGATAGTTACGATATTTATAACGCCTGTGAACACCTTTGGGGAGAGGTTTTAAAGGCGGAGATTTTGGGAAGAAATGGCACCTTAGTTGTTCGTCCAGACAGTGGTGAACCGAAGGATGTTGTCTTAAAATGTACGGAGATTTTGGGCGAAAAAATTGGCTTTACTGTCAACGAAAAAGGGTATAAAGTGCTAAATCCAAAAATTAGAATTATTCAAGGCGATGGCGTGAACTATGAGAGCATCGGCGAGATTTTGGAACACTTAAAAAAACACGGTTGGAGTGCCGATAATGTTGCTTTTGGGATGGGAGGGGCATTATTGCAAAAGGTACACCGAGACACCCAAAAATTTGCCTTCAAATGTAGTTGTGCCACCATCAATGGAGAAGACCGAGCCGTGTATAAAGACCCCATCACCGACCATGATAAAAAGAGCAAAAGAGGTAGATTGAAATTGGTAAAAGAAAACGAAAAATACAGCACAAAAGCCCTCCACGAAGACGGAGAAGATATTTTGCGGACAGTTTTTGAGAATGGGGTAATTTTGGAAGAGATTGATTTTGAGGCGGTTAAGGGGAATGGTTTAAACTAAAAAATAATTTTAACCTTTGAATAAAAAGAAGAACCAACATGCAAGAAAACGAACTGAAAATCTTGAATTTAATCAGGGAATATGTTGAAGATGTCCAATTTTTTACTGAACTAATGAACAAACAAAGTGAAAATATAAAAGGGTATCAGGTTTATAAAATAATAGAGTATTTTGATAAAGAAAAAACACTTTATTATTCATTTCATGGAATAGGAATTTATCTAAGAAGTCCAGAAAAAAAGGTTGACTGTGATTTTTATAGTAAGGGTAGGACTGATGCTTTTCAACCTTGGTCTATCTTGAAATATATTAAATCTAACTCAAAATTCAACAATGACCTCGGAAATTTTGATGAAATAGATGAAATCTATGTCATATTAAAAAGCCTCGTTTCTTTGGGTTTTTTTAGTAAGATGAAAAGTAAATATCAAGATGATTATTTTTCTTTAAAGGGTGCTAACCCTGTATTTTTTAAACCTTACAGGTTATCATTTGAAGAGGAGATGGCCTACTATGAAAAATAGATATTACAAAACTTTAACGCCGTCGTTGGAGTTTTCTTCAAACACCTTTGCGTAAGCAACGCACCAACTATTTATTAAAATTAAAGTCCTAATATTTCCCAAACCACACAAAAACCACAAACATGAAAAAGCTATTTATAATCCTCACCTTACTGTTTATCAGCACATTAGCATTTTCTCAGAATTTAACCCAAAAGGTTTTTGAGGGTACGCTTAATAAAAAAATACCCGTAATAATTA
>JBBAKY010000154.1:0-7197 GCA_040403295.1 Arcicella sp. | reverse complement strand
ATTAATTCTTACAAAAATGGCTTAATTATCTCGTAATGAGACAATTAAGCCATTTTTATTCAAAAAAATAAACTTTTATTCACTTACTCTAAATTGAAGATCTTTTACTAAAATGGGCGTAGAGTTGACATTATTTTTAATGAAAACTTCCAAATAATCGCCCTGATTTATTTCGGCAATTGTTTCGAGTGTCAATTGAAAGCCTTCATTTTTTGCTCCTACTGAAATAGATGAATTCGGGGCAATTTGAATCAAGCCATTTTTATAAACTGCCACCGATAAATCTGAATTAGCTTCGGGTGTTTTTCCGCCCACGTTGATATATACACATGCATTCAAAGGTCTTTTGCCCGTATAGGTAACTTTGTTAGATGAAATCGTAAATCCGTCTGATTTTATATTGGTAGTTTCGCCAGCAATTTTTGCAAATAAATTCGGAAAAATCAATTTTGTTGGCGTCGCATTATCGTTCATATAAACAAATCCATAAGGCTTCGTATCGGGCAAACCGATGCCATTTTGCCTCATTTCCCAGCCAGGCGTAAATGAATCAAATCCTGTTATTAAAACTGCTGGGCCTCTGAAAAGGTTACCGTTCATTCTGGCTTGATCTACTTTGGCTTTTGCGTTGAATTTGACGGCTGTATTACCTAAAAACACAAAATAATTATTCGATAAATCAATATCACTTGCTTCAAAATCAGGCATAAATTCAATGCCTACGCCCGAAGAAATACCCGTAATGTAATTAAAAGCACTACAAAATTTACCCGTCGAACCTGAAATTTTCAAACCATCACGGCATCGCCAAAAATTGGAAGTAATGTACATCGAATTAAACCCACTAAATCGCCCAACGCCTCCGCTGACCATTCTTGGCGCTTCAATGACCGAATTTCCAGCTAATAAATTTAGGGTTTTTGTACCCGTATTATCCTCGAAATCATAAGCAGTAGTAGTGACTCCTAACGGAATCACACACACTTTTTCTAAATAAACGTCTAAGTCTTGGCTTCTCAAAACGGCACCTTTTACGGCTGAAATAATTCTATCTTTCGTTGGGTCAAGTCCTCTGATACCCGCTCCGTTCATATTAATGAAATTTTGTCCAATATCTACGCTTCCAACAATAATATATACTTTGGATGGGTTTAGCGTAATTCCTCCGTTTTGCTGACTCGGGAAATCTCCCACCGCATCTACATAGACGATATTGGCAGGGAAAGGATTTTGTGATTCTTTTTGGGCAAATGAATCGTTAAAGAAAATTGAGAAAAGTAATAGTGTTTTTGTAATCGTAATTAGCTGTTTCATACTGTTTATTGATTAAATTATGTGTATATTACAAGTTTTGAAAGTGTGTAAAATGTAGTAAATAAACTCGATTTTGTTTATGCTAAAAATTGCGAAGGGCGGACTTATTACTAAAATCTATTTTTCACAAAGGCCTTATTTTGAGGAGTTTCAAATAGTTACTACCAAAATTCGAACATTACATTTCTATAATTGTTTGTTTTATTTTACAAGATTATTTTTTACATTTTTAATGCCGATTATCATGATTTTAACATGATTACATACTGAAATTCGTTCAAACACAAATATATTTATGAAGGATAATGCTAACCATAAAAAAAGCTACAATCCCGAAATTATTCGGGATTGTAGCTTTTTTTATGGTTATACTTTTTACTTCCCTTCTCCAATTGGGGAATAATCCTTGAAAGTTTTCACTGGATTTGCTTCCACTTTTTTACGATATTCAAGCCAATTATTGGCAAAAAAATTATTAATTTTTTCGATGGATTCTTTCGTCAAAATCTCCAATTGTTCAACTAAATTAATGTCACCTTTGGTCGGGCTAATCTGTTTTGAACTAATATAATTCATCGCTTCAAAAATCTTGCCTTGCGCTGTTACTTGGTACGGTCGTCCGTAGCCTTGCTTCTCGAATTTTTTCCCCGTAATGATTTCTCTTTTTACCTTGATAGAATCTTGAATCGATTTACTGGCTTTTCCTAAATCTTCAAATGTTTTGCCCTCTTTATCTTTCACTTGGCTTTGAACAGCTTTCGCAATTTCTTCGGCTTCAGAGAGGCGATCGGTGGCTTCGGTGAGTTGGGTAATTGATTTTTCCATGCGAGCGTATAAAACTCTCTGTGCAGTTTTTACTTCCGTTGAAATTGGCACTCTTGGGTCGTCTTTTACTTCAATCATGGTAGAATCTTTAGCATCTCCACACGTGAATACAGCCTTATATTTTCCCGATAAAACGTCAATTCCGTTACCGTCAGGTGCATTTTTCTTAGGTTTTGGTGTACCTGGAAAACGAACCCCTTTTTCCGTCATATTCCACATAAAAGACTGATAACCAAGCGAATCTGGCTTGTGTTGTAAAGTTCGGATAAGTTTATTTTCAGCATTATATATTTTCACGTAAACGGTATCATATTTCATTCCACTTTTCTTAGTCGTATCCTTGGGCATACTTGGAGCAACTGCTACATTATCCGTATTTTTAACTTCTAAGCGCTTATTTTTAGCTTTTTCTCCACTTTTAATATTCGAGTTTGATGCTTTATTTTCCAATATATTTTGGGTATCCTTTTTCACCGAACTTGTATCTTTCTTGGGTGGATTATAAAAATAACTCAGTTTAAAACCCTTCTTACGGTTTTCTCCTGTGTAGTTAGCGTCACCCGCAAAACCTGCACCTGCGGCATCTCTATAATTGGCTATATAACCCGTAGCATTATCAAAAGTGGCTAATTTTTGGGTTAAAATCGTCCCATTTGTTGCCGCAATTTGACGAAGCGGACGAATATTATCCAAGACATAAATGGCTCTTCCGAAAGTGGCAATTACTAAATCAGCTTCCCGTTCCTGAATACTTAAATCCATGGTTGAAACGGGTGGAAATCCATTTTTCCACTGCGTAAAATTTGCTCCTTCGTCCACACTTACCCAGAGTCCTTGTTCGGTACCAACAAACATTAATTTTGGCTCCACGATATCTTGCTGAATCGCCAAAGCGTAACCCACCACTTTTTTATCATCCACCAAATGCGTCCACGTTTGTCCGTAATCTTTCGTGCTGAAAATATACGCTCCCATGTCTCCTTGTCGGTAATTATTAGCCACCACAAATGCCTCTCCAGCGTTGAAAGTTGATGCTCTAATTTGCGGAATCCATGATTCCTTCGGCAACCCAACAATTTTGGGGGTAACATTTGTCCAGTTTTTACCGCCATCTCGGCTTAATTGCACATTTCCATCGTCCGTACCTACCCAAATCACACCTTGTGTCACGGGCGAAGGTGCAATACACAAGATGGTGTTATGATTTTCGGCAGAAGTTACATCCAACGTCAATCCGCCCGTTTCATCGGCCGCTTTTTGTTGAACTTTATTGTCCGTCGTTAAATCGGGTGAAATGGTTTCCCAATTCATTCCTTTATCAGTTGATTTATGGACAAATTGCGAAGCATAATAAATCGTTTTTTTGTCAATTGGGTCAAGGGCAAACGCAGCATTCCAATTAAAACGTAAACGAGTTTTGAGGTCTGGAGCATTTGGACGAATAAAAACATTAGCACCAGTTTCGGCATCGTATCTTGCTAAATTTCCACCTTGCGACATCGCATATCCGTGTCTAACATCTTGAAGGTCAGGCATAACGTCAAAACCATCACCGCCAACCATCATTTGCCAATGCCAACTTCTGATGCTTCCTTCTTGCCATGTATAACCTGGCCCACGCCAAGAACCGTTGTCTTGCAAACCTCCGTAAACATTGTACGGAATTTCATTATCAACATTTATATGGTAAAATTGTCCAATGGGCAACGTTTCCGAAAAATTCCATTTTCTACCTCTATCTCGGGAAATAGCAACCCCACCATCGTTTCCATTAATGATAAAAGAAGGGTCTTCTGGGTGAATCCAGAAAGCATGGTGGTCGGGGTGAACGCCTTCGTAAGGAACAATCACTTTGAAAGATTTTCCACCATCTTCACTCATCGAAATCATTTGAAAAATACCGTACACTCTATTTTCATTTTTAGAATCTACGGCAATATCCCAGAAGTAAAAAGGTCTATTTCCTTTGATGGTTTCGGCATCGTCATCATTTATTTTTTCCCACTTTACCCCGCCATCGTCCGAACGATAAAGCGCATTTTTAGCAGATTCAATCAAAGCATAAACTCGGTTAGGTTCCGAACGTGCAATTGCAATACCAATTCTGCCTAAATCGCCTTCTGGAATACCATTAGGCTTATTTGCCAACTTTGTCCAGTTCTTTCCACCATCTAAAGTTACATAAAATCCTGAGCCTTTTCCACCCGATTTGAAATCGTAAGAATTGCGGTGATGTTCCCACATGGCCACGAATAATTTATTGGGATTACTTGGATCCATTACCATATCACCCACGCCCGAACGCTCGTTGGTATAAAGGATTTTCTCCCACGTTTGTCCACCGTCGATGGTTTTGAAAACACCTCTTTCAGGATGATCAGCGAAAGGATTTCCGATAACGCCTACGTACACAATATTGGGGTTTGTTGGGTCAATAATTACTCGGTGAATGTTTTTAGTTTTCTCCAAACCCATTGATTTCCAAGTCTTTCCACCGTCGAGCGATTTAAAAATACCTGCTCCAAGATTGACAGAATTTCGAGGATTTCCTTCGCCCGTTCCTACCCAAACTACCGATGGATTGGACTGTTGAATGGCAATTGCTCCGATGTTAATAATTGGATTTTCGTCAAAAATAGAAGTCCATGTGGTTCCGCCATTTTCAGTTTTCCAAACGCCACCCGAAGCAGCTCCTGCGTAAATAATGTCAGGATTTGATACCACCGCATCAATCGCCGTGATTCTACCCGACATAGCCGCTGGGCCAATGGCACGAGCTTTCATGTTTTTCAATAAATCGGTTTTGAGTTTTTGGGCATTAATTTGAAAAAGAAGGAAAAATGACACGATACCGATTAGTAGCGTTTTAATAAAATTTGATTTCATTTTTTAAAGGTTTTGTGATGAAGTCTCAATTTCGGAAAAAAATGGAGCATTGGCAAAAAAATGTTTGATACGATTCTAAATGATATACTTACCTTTGTGTGTAAATAATTAAACTCTCCCAACAAATGTTAAAATCAAAATTATTTTTCGTTGTATTTTTATCCGTTTTAATTTCAAGTTGTAGTAGTGAAGAAACACTAACACCCGAACAAGAGAATCAAAAAATAGAAGCATATATTACTGCAAAAAAAATAACCATTACCGAGAAAACGACTTCTGGTTTGCGTTATGTTGTTACAAAAGCCAATTCAGCGGGTGCGAAAGTAGCAAATGGACAGACAATTTCGGTTATCTATGCGGGAAGATTATTGACCGATAAGCAATTTGACGCAGGCAATTTTTCTTTTGTTTTAGGTTCAGGAGGAGCAATTGCTGGTTTTGACCAAGGAATTGCCAAAATGAGAGTTGGCGAAAAAGCAACGCTTATTTTTCCTTCAGCTTTAGGATATGGCTCAAAAAGTCAAGGTTCGGATATTCCTGCTTATTCGCCCTTGGTTTTTGATATTGAAGTGGTTTCGGCGAGATAAAAAATCATGAAAACTCATTAATAAAAATAGGTTTATGCACAACGCTTAAACCTATTTTTATTAATGAGTTTTCATGATAAGAAACTAATCCTCCTCAATAATTTCCATTCCCCAAGCGCCCAAAGATAAAGTTGCGTTTTGAGTTACAGACGTATTTGACAGTAAATTTTTACCTCCTTTATACGGATATTTTACGGTACTTGGATTTGCCGAATAATTGAAATAATAATGCACCTTTTTCCCCTGTTGGTTCACGCCCGATTTTGTAATTAATGGAAAATATAAAGCCTGGTCAACACGCCAAAGATTGGCTTTTGTTAACGCTTCTTTCAATATTTTTTCGTTCAATACAGGCGTTGTCATGCAACCAATATATGTCGCTACGCCTTTTCCGTAGGCATTTTGCGTAATAGCTGCATATTTTCCCCAAACAGGATGGTCGTAATAAGCTAATACTTTGGAGGTGGTTGGCGTAATTAATTCCATCCAAGTATTCACCTTATTTTCTCCTGCACCCACTTGGTAAGGGTCGCCTTTTAACGAAACATTTTTCGGAATGGTGAATTGACTGTACGAAATTCCACAGGCTTCGTTGATAATACCTGGTTGTAAAGTGCTTCTGACTTTAACATTTTCATTCGAAAATCCACTTTTAAAAGTATAAACAACGTGGCCACCATTTTTTACGTAAAGGTTCAATTTGGTTAATAATTCATCCGAAGCGGCATATAAAGCGGGTATAACAATGAGTTTATATTGACTAAAATCTTTTACCGAAGGGTCGATAAAATCCGTTCCGACGTTCATTTTATAAAGCGCATCGTATAAAGGCCGTAAAATGTCGTTGTAATTTTCTTTGGCTACCCAACCAAAACTAAAAGCATTGAAAGCCGTGAGGGCTTCGTTGCTAAAGAGAATGGCAACATCGTTTGTCTTTTTAAGATTCACCAATTTATCACTTAATCTTTGAAAGTCTTTTCCGATAGTTTTAGCTTCATTATAAGTTGGATTGGGTTCAAAATCGTGGCTCAACAAACCTTTCCAATAGGTTTCTGCCGAATTATGAATGGAATGCCAATGCCAATATTCCAACATATTTGCTCCCGAAGCCAAGTGACTGAACGCCTGTAAACGTAATTGATTGGGATACGGAACCCACTGCGGAAAACCTTGCGCTTCGGTTTCGATGACAAGATAATTTTTATTTTTCATCGAACGACCCACATCTCCACCAAACGAAATTTCAATACCCGTTAAATTATCTTGCGTAGGATGATAGATATCCACGCCCGCAAAATCCATGGTTTTACTGGCATCGAAATGATTGACATCGGTTTGAATTCCGTAAGAAATTCCACGCCATTCGAAGTCGAAATTTTGCGTAACAAATTGGTTTGGTTTGCTGTATTCTTTGACCAACGCTACTTGCCAAGCCAAATAATCAGTCACCAATTGACGTTGAAATGTTGAAAATTCTGAGTTTAAACTGGCATTAATTGAACCGACAGTTGAAGGAAAATCATTCCAATTATTAATTTTATTACTCCAATAATCTAAGCCAAAAGCCTTATTAACGTTATCTAAG
>JBBAKY010000153.1:0-7251 GCA_040403295.1 Arcicella sp. | reverse complement strand
TTAAGGTTTAAAAATAAGCAGGATTATAACACTAACTCCAACCCTTAAAACCTAAGCCCTTTTCATATAGTTCCTAAAAATGAAGAAAGCCACCCCGAATATCGGAATGGCTTTGCTATGAAACCTCTTTAAACTTCTCAATTAAAAGTCTTTTGTTTGATGATGATTGTTGTAATTCAATATAATTTAAATTCTTTGATGTGTATTAAGTAGTGAAAGCTTTTGAATCGTTAATTGAATAATTCTAAGATATTAAAAAAGTTTACGAAAGAATTTTAAATTATTTTTTTGAAGTAATAAATTTCCGAAACGTTGAACACTTTATTCTTTGCTTTTCTATCTATAAAATTATTTTTATTATTTTATAATATCAAAATTAAGCCCTGTTTTTGACTTTTACTCAAGAATGAGACGAAACCGTGAAAAAGAAAGACGAAAATGTGATTTGTTGATTATTGATGTTTGTTTTCAGGGAATTAATATTTTTTTGAAGTAAAAGCCTATTTATTAAACTGAGATATTTCAAATCAAAAAAAGACATAAATCATCTTTTAAAATCAATTTTTCTGTAAAAGTCGGTTCATAAAATCCACTTTTTATATAAAAACAGATAAATTTCAGAAAACGATTTGTAGAAAATCTGCTTTAAGAAAAATTGCATTTTTTCCATGTATTTCTATTTAAACCTCATTTCTGTGATTTTGCAAATTTTATCTTAATACTAATTTTAACGCCTTTTGACAATTACAAGCGATTTTAAAATATCTGTATAAATACTTTGATTTGTTATATTTAATCACAAAATTCATATAAATAATGAGTATAATTTATCAATCAACAGTAAAATTTATAGAAACATGAACTTTGAAAATCAAATTAATAACGTAACCGATAACCTTAGTATAACTAATAATGAGGTTGAAATCCTTGATTTATTGGTCGATACCAATAATATGTTTTATGACTATTCCAAGAATAAAGTTGTTTCGTTTATTCACGAACAAGATTATCACTTGGTATTATTCAATGCAAAATTGACCGACCGAGGATTTACCATGTATTCAATTACCAATTTTTGTGAACACGAAGCAGATTTAGTATTACTTCGCAATGTTTTTGACCGTACCATTCAAGACGGATTCAATGACTATCTTATGCGATTGGCAAAAAGTAAAATAGAAGATATTTTTTATATGACGGCTACCTTTCGAGCATTATTCAAAAAACCAAAAGAACAAGATGATTACGAAGTAATCTACCCAACGTTACCTTCATCTTTTACTTACTAAGACCAATCCCTCTTCCAATTCAGAAGAGGGATTTTTTATGGATTAACCATCGGTAGAAGATATTTAGTAAGTGGTAAAGATTTATTGAGAAAATTTTGGAAAATTTATCTTATAATTATTCAGTCATTTTTTAGGGAGTTTCAACCATACGACTTCTTAATTTTAACGCTAAATTTCCTCATGAAAAAATCATTATTGTTTATCGCAGGAATATTAATTGTTGTATCCTGTGGCAAAGTTAGAGATGCCGCCAATGCCGCCGAAGGCCTAAAAAATTATGCGGAAGGCATGAAGGAATCTGCCAGTAAAATGGAAGAACGAAAAGCCAAAGGCGATACTATTTCGATGCCCTACACCGACTTGCAAAAACTATTGCCTTCTAATATTGCTGGGTATATAAAAGATGGCGATCCCAAAGGGGAATCTATGAATATGGTGGGAATGTCTTATTCAACGGCATCACAAGTTTATAAAAACGGAGAGGCAGAAATAACCGTAAATATCATGGACTATAATGCATCGTATGCTGCATTTGGAGCCGCAACTGCGATGTTTGCCACGGGCTTTTCGGTTGATAATGATGAAGAACATTTAGGAGCCGTTGATTTAGGGATTACTGGCGTGAAAGCATGGGAAGATGTGAAGAAAAAGGAAAAAAGAAGTACGGTAATGGCCGGTGTAAATGATCGGTTTTTGGTAACAGCAGAAGGCAGAAATGTAGAAACCGATGCCGTGAAAGATGCGATAAAATCAGTTGATTTTGGAAAATTGTCGGGAATGTAAGTTTTATTGGTTATTCGTTAAGGGTTATTTTCACTATTATCAGATTTTTTTGTTATTTTGAATTGTAAAACCTTATAACCTTAACCAATAATTAACAATTCCTCATGCGAATAATTTCATTGCTTCTCATCGTTCTATGTTGCGTTTCATCCTGTAAGAAAGATATGCGTCTTTTTGATAAAGATCCGAAAACTTTTTTAACTGAATATGGAAATCAAAATCCTGAAAATGAAGTAGTTATCAAAACGGTTGGCGGTGATATTACGGTGAAACTCTACGACAAAACGCCTTTGCATCGAGCCAATTTTATTAGATTAGTAAAGTCGAATTATTACGTTCACCGGATATTTTATAGAAATGTGTATCATACGGCCATTCAAGGTGGCGGAGAATATTTAGACCAATTAGACTATCTTGTTCCGCCTGAATATATTCCCGAATTCACCCATAAACGTGGAGCAATTGCGATGGCAAGATACGATGAAGGCAATCCAGAAAAAGCCTCTTCACCCACCGAATTTTTTATTGTAACCAATGCTGAGGAGGCTCAAAAATTGAACGGACTTTATGTGGTTTTTGGGGAAGTTACCAAAGGAATGGATATAGTCGATAAAATCCAACAAGCACCCGAATACTACGAAAAACCCGCTATTCCTGTATTTTTTAGAATTGAAACACTTTGAGAGGAATCAAAGGAGGAATGTAGAAAGGGAGACGGGAGGAATGTAGGAATGAAATAGTCCTTGAATATTATTCTAATTTCTCCTGTCTTCCATTATTCCCTTTTTCCTTTCAAAATCATCCGCATAATTGATTCACTATCATTCAATTCTGATACTTTTGAGCGTTCAATCCAAGCCAAATCTGAAGACTCAGAAGACACAATTAACGGTTTGTTTAAATCGGCCTCAAACAAAAATCTTACGTCATAATGTAGGTGTGTAGGTACGCCTTTTCGCTCGGGGATTTCGTGAATGTCAATGTCGAAAATGTTGGAATTAACTACCTGAATATCAGTGAGTCCTGTTTCTTCTTGCGCTTCTTTTAAAGCCACATTCAACACATCTGAATCACCATCACAATGCCCACCAGTTTGAAACCATTTATCCAATTTTCGATGATGCGTCAGCAAAGTAAATTGGCGAGATTTGTCCACAATCCAAGCCGAACCCGTAACGTGTCCGATGAGTAAAGAACGCTCAAAACAATCAGGATTTTGCTTTACAAATTCAATCATTTGTTGTTTGAATTGTATTTCTTCTGTGGTAGAAGGTTGATGATTTTTTAGGAGTTGGAGGAGGGGATTTCTGTGCATTTTCTGTTTTATACTTATTATTCTACAAACAAATCTACAAATTTGTATTGAAAAATTAGGTATCTTATCCCAAAACTAAACTCTTTCAATTTTATCCTGTAAATTTGGAAAAACTATTAAACAAACAAACGACAAATGATAAAATTATTTCTTGCCCTTTTAACTGGCATTTCTCTTTCGGCAACTGCCCAAATTCGCTTACCACAACCAAGTCCAGGAGCATCAGTTTCGCAAGTTATTGGCACAACTGACGTATCAGTGAAATATTCTCGTCCATTATTGAGAGGTCGTGATGTATTTGGTGGCGTTGTGGCGTATGATAAAGTTTGGAGAACGGGTGCCAATGGTACAAACCAAATCACGTTTTCTAACGATGTAATGATTGCTGGTCAGAAATTGGCGGCTGGAACCTACGGAATATTCTCAATTCCAACAGCGGGCGATTGGACGTTGATTTTTAATAAAGATATTACTGCTCAAGAACAAAATTATTCACAAGAAAAAGATGCTTTGCGTGTGACCGTAAAACCAGTTTCAATCGCAAAAACGGAAGCATTTACGATTGATTTTACGGGGCTTTCAGACAGTACTGCCGACATGAATATCTATTGGTCGGACAAAAAAATTGTTGCTCCAATAACCATTGAAACCACTAAAATGATTGAAGCTGCCTTCAATAAAGTATCGACCGATAACGCAAACATTATGCGTACGGCAGCGGATTATTTATCTGGAAAAGGTAAATTAGAACAAGCCTTGAAAATGGTTAATACTTCAATTGCAGGAGCTGAAACATTTCGTAACGTTTGGTCTAAAGCTCAGATTATGAGTAAGTTAGGCAACTATTCAGAAGCTCTGCCATTGGCACAAAAAGCTCTTGCTTTGGGTGGAACTGACCCAGGATTTGCGGGAATGAAAAGTACGATTGAAAAAGCAATTGCTGATTATACTGCAAAATTACCAGCAGTGGTTGCACCAGTTTTGAAGAAAAAAAAGTAATTTAATTGGAGATCTATTCCACAAAAAAATCCCTCACCGAATTATTCTTCTAGTGAGGGATTTTTTGTGTCTTAAAACGCTACTTCCCCTTCAAATAAGCAATCAAAACTTTCCTCACATCGTTTCTAATATCATTAATATCTTTTTCGTCAGATTCTGTAATACTTTGAACGTCAGGGTTTTTATCTGTTAAATATCCAAGATTGGTTTCTTTCCCTTCCATCATGAACTTAGGAATGGCAATGTAATAATCCTGATTTACGTCCAATAGTTTTCCATTGATAAACCACTCATTTTTAGTTTCATCATAACGAACTTTATCCCACTGCAAAAAACCGCCATTACCTTTATTTTTGATGCCAGATTCCAAAATTCTTGCCAATAAGCGTCCCTTTAAAGCAACTTCCACAATTTTTCCACCAAAAGGTAAAATTCTCATAATATCCAATTGGGTTATTCTGCCCGATAATTGATCGTCAATTCTTACGGAACCACTATTGAAAACCGAACAGTCTACTGGTTTTGAAGCAGATGCAGTCATGGCTCTTGCAATTAAATCGCCTAAATTTGTATGTGTATTTCTCATCGAAGATTCACGTCCATCCAAAGGTTCAGACAATTGCGTTACCACATCGTTTCTGTCCATTCCCACCTTTTTGAGAGCAACATCCATGATATCATCCCACTTTTTCACCACAACCGCAACGGCAGAATCCTGTGAAATTGATTCGTCAATTTTTCGTAAGTTGCTGTTTATCAATACTTTTTTAGATTCTGTATCAAATGAAATGGTGTGTACGTAAGCAGTTTTAGCATTGGCATCAGCTTTTGCAATGCTCGTATTTCCCACTTTTTCAATCATGTTATCGTGGTCGTGTCCACCCATAATGAGTTTCACTTCTGGTAAAATTGCCGCCAATTTTGCATCATCGGTTTTATTTATGTGCGTAATGGCAACCACAAAATCGCATTCAGGTTTTAGGATTTCGTAAGTTTTAACGGCGGTTTCAAAAAAGTCAGCATAATACACATAGTCTCTTTTGTTGGACGGCAAAACTACCGAGAACATACCCATTTTTACCGCCTCACCGTGCGCATTTTTGAAAGTTAAAATAGCCGTTTTCGGAAAGGGAATTTTCACACCATCCACCATTTTATAGAACGGTGTTAAATCGCCTTTTTTATTGGCTAAAACATTAGAAGCCAGCCAATTAAAGGTGGATTCATCAATGCGTTTTTGCAAATCAGCTTCATCTAAATCAAACTCATGATTGCCCAAGCCAACCCAGTCAAAACCAACGGCATTCATGGCTTCTACCATCTGTTTTCCCTTGATGCTTTTGCCTTCGTATTTGAAAGTACTGATGAGGGCAGGATTTAGGAAATCGCCCGCTAAAATGGTTATGGTATTAGGATTTTTAGTAATTAATTCTTTACGTAAAGTAGCTAAACGGGCCATTCCGCCCACTTTTCCGCCTTCTAAGGGTGAAATTTCATATACATCATTTACGTGCAAGAAATTGATTTCAACTTGATGCTCAGACGATTTTTGAGTAACAGTTTGAGCGGTTTTACAAGAAGAAAATAGGACTGTATATAAACAGCCGAGTAAGAGTAATTTGTTCATAGATTGATATTTTTATTGACTAAAAATGGTTAATTATTACATAATATTACCTTTTGTCATCTATATTTTCAATCAATACATGATGAACCGCCGAAATGCTTTTTAAATTAAGAAACTAACACAAAAATATTTCTGATGAATCGGTATTTATAATCTCAATGGTTGACCAATGACAATCACAGATGTACTTATTTCCTTCTCTCGAAAAGCCGTCTGCAGGTAAAATTTCCAGTAAAATACCGCTTCCTTGCAGTTTGAAATATAATTGATGGAAATGATAATCATCCAATCGTTGTTCGATAATTTCAAAATTATTTTCCAATAAAATACCAATCAACCTATTCACAGGCTCACAAACGGGACAATCATCAACAAAAATTTGTGCCATTATTTTAAGGGAATTTCTTTTACAAAAGTTATTTTTTTAGGGTAATCATCCACAAAAACTTGCCAAGCACCACCTTGACCGTATTGCGGATTAGCCAAGGTTTTGGCAACTGCCACTTTAATAAGGGCATTAACGGTATATTCTCCAACTTTCGGACGAAAGCCAAATGTAGGATGTGGAGCAACTTGCAGACTTTGCCAGTATTTTACTTTGTCATAATTTACGTCTAAAAGTGACTTTTCAACACTATAAAATTCGGATTGTCCAGGCAAACCACCGTACAGTTTTGTGTCAGCAGTAATTTCAAAAACTTCCCAAGCGTCCACGCCAGGATAATTTCCAGCGCCTTGCCAGCGTTTTGCTTTTATGAGTAAACTATCATCAGTTGCTTGGCTGGCATTAATTCCCGTTTGAGTTTTGAAAGCCAATAAAAGGTTAGTGCTTTTGAGTGGAATTGCTTTTTGGGTACAAGCAAAAACTGAAAAAGAAACGAAAAGTGATAACAATATTCTACGTGTCATTTTGATGTGGTTTAAATTTCTTGCAAGAAACGAAATGATATGATGATAAAGATAATTTTTAAAGCAATTTTTGAGGTTTATTGATTATGTGATATGGAAAAGAATATTTGGAATAAAATTTGAAAAGAATAATTCATAATCAAATCAATTATGTAGTTCCATTATCGGGAACTATCTTTATATTTGTTGGATTAAAATATCAATATGAGAATTGTTGCACGAAGTACACTTAAAACATTTTGGGAAACCTATATCGACTCAAAAGCGGGGTTAATATTTTGGTATGAAAAAATGAGTGCTAATGATTATAACAATCCACAAGAAGTTAT
>JBBAKY010000152.1:0-7481 GCA_040403295.1 Arcicella sp. | reverse complement strand
CCTTGTAAAATATAAGTAGCATACATTCCAAATAAGCCCATTGGAATGGTAAAAAGGTATAAATGCCCAAGATTAACAATTGCTAAACCATAATTGTGAAGGTAAAGACTGATAATAAAATAGCCAATGAAAAGCCCTAAAATACTCTGAATAATCGCCATGATAACAAGGTTACTCCAAATTCTATTTTTATCAGATGAAGGCTGAGCGGTGAAGTAGATTGTGGTAGAAGACAATCCAAAATTGACGAAGTATTGAAGAATGGTTGGGATGAGAATAATAGCGGCAAAAACACCCCGTTGACTTGGCCCTAACCAACGGGCTAAAATAATAGAGCCAACCAATCCGAGTATAATTATCAGAAGGTTGGCTCCAAGATTTTGTATAATATTTTTAAATTTCACGTAGAATTTATTTTATCCAAATATTCCTAATGACTTATAATTTCTTGCTAATACATAAAAAATACTCATAATTAATCCTAAAAATGCGAATCCAATTACCATTACTGAGCGTTTAGGTTCACTCTTTTTCACAGGAATTTGAGCGGGTTCGAGCACTTTAAAAATTGGGGTTTCTCGATGAACTTTAATTTTTGCTTCTTCCAATTGCTTCGAAAGTTCTGAATAAAGATTGTACGATAAATCTACTTCATATTGCATTTTTTTGCCTTCGTCTTTGGCAATATTTAAAAACAAACTTTTATTACGGTCTTGATAACTTGAATAAGAGTAAAGTGCATTATCGTATCTTCTTTTGGCTTCATTGAGACGATCTTCCAAAAATTTTATGTCCTGTAATGTCTTTTCAGTACGGTATTTTACCACATAATTAGTCAAGTAATCTTGCGCATAACGAACAATCGTAGCAGCAATAACGGGGTCTTGCATTTTTACGGCAATGCTGATTACGCCCGTTTTTTTATCCAATGTTGCCCCAATTCGTTTCTGCAAATCCTTAATAAGTAAGTCTTGCTTTTTATTAAGTCTAATGGTTTCAAAAGGAATATTTTTGGGATTGATGACTGGCATATCTTTTTCTTCCTCAACATCTGATTCCCCAAAAATTCGAGTGGATAATTCTTTCTTCGTATTTTCTTCCAAAAAATCCGACATTTTCAACGAGCGTTTGTACTTACTTGCAAATACTTTCATACTCATTACGTCCATTAAGAATGGAGTACTTTGCAAAATATTGGGATATAAATCTGGGCGAACGGCTTCGGTTGAACTTAAACTACTTAAATCTACACCCGCCAAGCCAGCTAATGATTTAAATTTGCTTAATCCCCCAGCAGCATCTTTTGATTCTAATTCAGGCAGGATTTGGACTTGTGAAGAGTATTCGTTCGGAATATTAATGGCAATAAAAATTCCCAAAGCCGCTGAAACAATCGTAACAATCAGAATTGTCCATTTATTTATTTTGATGACCTTGAATATTTTAGCAATATCAATGGTCATTTCTGCGTCCGTATTTTCTTGTATTTTCTTCGTTTCCAATGGATTAATATTATTTGTTCAAGGCATTAAGAATATTGATAATCACAAGTGAAAGTGAAGAAACTGCTCCAACAATTGCGATTCTTTCACCAGTGGATAATTTATTTGCGTTATCATCACGAACAGCAGGGACAATGATTTCTGAACCTTGCTCTACTTTGGGATAGGTAGTAAAGAACAAAAATGTTTTAGTTTGATCGGAAAATCCATTTGCATATCTTACAAATACTCTACGTTTAGCTGCTTTATCCGTAAATCCTCCCGCTTGTGAAATGTAATCTTTAAGGTTTTGGTTTGACCGATAAGCTACTGAAATAGGATTCAATAACTCCCCCGATAATTTTACCGTTTGAAGTTCACGAGGAATAAATAGACGGTCACCGTCGAGCAATAAAATATTTTCTGTAACAGAAGGATTCTGAATAATAACAGACAAGTCAATCGCAATTTTTGTTGAATCTCTGCTAAATGTGGCTCCTTTAGGAAAAGCATCATTTTTAAGTCCACCGGCCAATTTAATTAAATCTGTGATTCTCTGAGCCTTATCTTTTATGGTATAGGCGCCTGGATAATTTATTTCTCCTTCTATATAAACTGATTTTTGACTTTCATATCTGGGAGATTTATGAACGTATATTTTATCAAAAGGTTGCAACATTACTCTGGCATCTTCTGGCGTGATTTTTAGATTTTTATCGATTATAAATTCTTCAATTCTTACATTTTGTTCTTTATCCAAACCAGTAGTATCGTCTTTTACTCTACGAGATAATTCAATTTTAGCATTGCTGGCACCATCCGTAAAACCATTGGCTAAAACAATAACATCCGCAATCGTTAATCCTTCTACGTAATCAAATTTCCCAGCTTTATTTACTTCGCCTTCAATCATTACGATTCTTTTTTCTCTTAAAGATTTTATATTTCTAATCGTAATAACGTCTTCTCTTTTTAAAGGAATATCAGCAATTTCTCCTCTCATTAGTTTTCCTAAATCAAAAGCAATAACGGTTAAATCATTATCTTCTTTTTGACGACTAATATTTGCACGATTCATGAAAGCATCTTCTTTCAATCCTTCGGCTTTTTTGATAAGTTCTTTTACGGTATTTACACCTGACTCAATGGCAAAATCTCCCTCTCTAAAAACAGAACCTCTAATAGTTACTCTATTTTCAAATCTTTCCAGAATTTCTCCAACCGTATATTTATCACCTCTTTGGGGTATGAAAGTAGCCACCTCATCCTGCGAAATATTCATTAATTTTTGTTCTCTGGCAGTATTTCTTTTCAAACCGATGGTGTAGGTATAGGCTCTATCAGTAAATCCACCAGCAAAACGCAAAACGTCTTTTAAATTTTCAGTCTTTTCAACTTCAAAAATCATGGGGCGTTTTACTTCGCCTGATACTTCAATCCGAGTTTCATATTCGGCAATTCTGATAACATCTTGGTCTTGCAATCTAATATTATCCTTTTGGTCGGCACGCAATAAAAAATCGTATAAATCTAAGATTTTGACAACTTTATTATCTCTAATTACTCGAATATTACGGAATGAACCATTTTCAGATGGGCCTCCTGCGGCATAAAGAGCATTAAAAACAGTTGATAAAGACGAAACTGTATAAGTACCGGGTTTCGTTACTTCGCCTGTAATAGTTACTTTTATACTCCGAATATTTCCCAAAGTAATTTGCGCTGAAACGCCACTTCCTGGCACATTAATTCCTTGATATAATTGTCTCAAACGCCCAACAATTCTTTCTGATGCCGCTTCAATCGAAAGTCCATTGACATAAATTGGGCTAAGGTTCAATATTCTGATTGTTCCTTCGGTGCTTACTTTTACTTTATAATTATCCAACGCATTTCCGAATATATCAATATTCAATTCATCATCAGGGCCTAATTGATAATTCTTTGGGGTGGCAATACGCAAATCTGGTTCAAAAGATAAGCCACCCGCTGCAAACATGGACATCCCAAAAACTTTTGGTTTTATAATATCTTTCTCAACAGAATCTTTCGGCATTCCATCTTTATCCTTTTCATTATCTTCTTTTTTATTGTCTGGATTATTTTTATCTACTTTATTATTTCCAGCTTGTACCGCATTCGTCTTCCGAGTGCCATTTTCAGACTCATTCGTGTTTTTCTTAGCGTTATCATTCGTCAATTTATTGAGTCGATCACGCATTTTGGCAACATCAGCAGGTGAATAACCTTGCATTAAGGCAGCTTTTTCAATTTGAGCTTCGTTCATGCCACTTGCTTGAGCTTTTTGCAAAAACTCTTTAATCTGATCGTCAGATAAATCCTCAATTTTAGGCTTTTGAGCGTAGAGACTCAATGAAATCAACGACAAAAATATAAGCAAGGTCAGTCGTGAGAATGATAAGAAATATCTTGTAGGAATACTTTTTAGAATGCGGGTCATTATAAGTATTAATTTTCTAAATGATTTTATGAATAATTTTAAGCAAAAGTAAGTATAAATCTTGATTTTTTTATAGCAAAACTATCAAACGGTTAGAGTCTTTGCATCAGTTTTACAACCATTTTGTCTTTCCAAACCTTAAATGTACCCGCTTGAATTTGTTCTCTTGCTTGCCCTACTAACCATAAATAAAAGGCTAAATTATGAACACTACAAATCATAGCACCAAGCATTTCATCCGCTTTGAGTAAATGTCTAACGTATGCTTTTGTGTAAAATTTACTGGCGTAACAGTCTAATCCTGAATCTATTGCTGAAAAATCAGCCTTCCATTTTTCATTTTTCATATTGATTGTTCCCTCAGTGGTGAATAACATTCCGTTACGAGCATTGCGGGTGGGCATTACGCAGTCGAACATATCAATCCCTAAAGCAATTCCTTCTAAGATATTAGCGGGAGTGCCAACGCCCATCAAATAGCGTGGTTTATCTTTCGGTAAAATGTCCGTTATAATGTCCGTCATTTCATACATCATTTCAGCGGGTTCGCCAACTGATAAACCACCGATAGCATTTCCTTCACGCTCAAAACTGGCGATTACTTCGGCAGATTTTACCCGTAAATCTTTATAAACACTGCCTTGAACAATAGGGAAAAGTGTTTGACTATATCCGTATTTTGGTTCAGTTTTATCAAAATGTTCACAACAACGTTTTAGCCAACGGTGAGTCATTTCCATAGATTCTCGGGCGTACCCGTATTCGCATGGATAGGGTGTGCATTCGTCAAAAGCCATGATAATATCCGCTCCAATAGTTCGCTGAATATCCATAACACCCTCGGGTGTGAAGAAATGCGTTGAGCCATCAATGTGCGATTTGAACGTTACACCTTCTTCTTTAATCTTACGCCCAGTTCCTGCCAATGAATAGACTTGATAACCACCCGAATCGGTGAGAATCGGTTTATCCCAACCATTAAATTTATGAAGTCCACCCGCTTTTTCAATTATGTTTAATTGCGGGCGAAGGTATAAATGGTAGGTATTCCCCAAGATAATTTGGGCTTTTATGTCTTCTTTAAGTTCTCGTTGGTGAACGGCTTTAACTGTTCCCGCAGTGCCTACAGGCATAAAAATAGGCGTTTGGATTTGTCCATGGTCAGTTGTGATTACCCCAGTACGTGCTTTTGAATTAGGGTCGGTAGTTTGTATATCGAAAGTCATATTTTAGCTTTGAGTTGTGCGCAATCAGCTTTTAGCAATGAGCTTAACTACGCAATTTTATGATTTTTAATTATTTACTATACACCGCTCATTGCTCACGGCTGATTTCTAATAGTTTTTTACCCACAAAATTACAACATATTCATAAAAACTATACGCTATTGACTGTTCTCTATTACTTAATGAACTATCTTTGCACTCCAATTTCACTAACTCCTTGATATAGACTACTTTGGTAACACTTTTACTCATCATCTTTATTGTATCCGTTGCATTTCAACTGTATTTTATTTTTTTCGTTTTTAGCAAAATAAATCAGTACGATTCTCCCGAAAATGAAACTCGCAAGCCAGAAGGCGTGTCCGTGATTGTATGTGCGTGGAACGAATTAGAAAACCTAAAATCATTAATTCCTTTACTCAATAGTCAGGTATATCCAACCTTTGAAATTATCATCGTGGATGACCGTTCTTATGATGGTACTTTTGATTATTTATTAACAGAATGTTCTGAATATCAAAAAATCAGATTCTTACGAATAGAAGAAACGCCTTACCATTTGTCTTCCAAAAAATACGCACTAACGCTTGGAATCAAGTCGGCAAAGTACAATAATCTTCTGCTTACTGATGCTGATTGTCGCCCACAAAGCAACAACTGGATTGCGGGAATGGCGCAGTGTTTGACGCCTGATAAAGAAATTGTTTTGGGATTTTCACCGTATTTTAAAGAGAAAGGATTTTTGAATAATCTTATTCGTTACGAGACATTCAATACTGTTGTTCAATACTTTTCTTTTGCCCTTATCGGAGTGCCATACATGGGCGTTGGACGAAATTTAATGTATCGAAAATCCTTATTTCTGAAAAATAAAGGCTTTGCAAAACATACCAATATTGTGGGAGGCGATGATGATTTATTTATGAATGATGTTGCTAATGCAGACAACACAGCAGTTTGTTTAAACCCAGAAACCTTCATGTATTCTTTCCCAAAAACCACTTGGCAAACGTGGTACAGACAAAAAAGAAGACACCTTTCGGTTAGTAAACACTACAAATTTCAACATAAAATTAACTTAGGAGGATTGGCTGCAAGTCAGATTTTAACGTGGCTTTGTTACTTGATTTTAATACCAATATTTTTTCATAAACCATTGATTTTCTGGATATTAATCGTTTTTTTATTTCGATTAATTAGCCAATGGATTGTGTTTTCAAAAGTCAATGAACGATTAGATAATACACTCGAAATCATTACATTACCCTTTTGGGATGGTATCTTCGCACTATATTTCCTGATAATGGGAATTAATAATTTTATACCAAGAAGACAAAAAATGAGATGGCGGTAGTGAAGTATATATTATGGACAGACTTGTCCGATAGAATGTAAAATAAAAACAAAAAAATGAACGATTCAACAATAATAGAAAAATACTTTCCAAGACTTACTGACAAGCAAAAACAACAATTTGCTCAGTTAGGCGAATTATATGCCACCTGGAATGCCCAAATAAATGTCATTTCGAGAGCAGATATTGATAATCTGTACGAAAAACATATTCTTCACTCATTAGCCATCGCCAAAGTTGTTGATTTTAAAGACTTTACAGAAATTTTGGATGTAGGCACAGGCGGAGGGTTTCCAGGCATTCCTCTGGCAATTTTGTATCCAAACTGCCAATTTTTGTTAGTGGATAGTATCGGTAAAAAAATAAAGGTTGTCAATGAAATTGCCACCGCTTTAGGTTTAGAGAACATAAAAGCTGAACAAATGCGAGCTGAGTTGGTAGAAGGAGAATTTGATTTTGTGGTTAGTAGAGCAGTAACGAGATTATTACCTTTTTATACTTGGGTAAAGGGTAAAATTAATATTAATAACTACAACAAATACAAAAATGGGATTTTGTACTTGAAAGGAGGCGATCTGAAAGAAGAATTAAAAGAGTTAGGCAAGAAAAGTAGAGTCTTTGAACTATCAGATTATTTCACCGAAGAGTTTTTTGAGACAAAAATGGTAGTCCACGTACCCATGACCTAAATTATTTTTAAACTTAAAAATCTGATTATCAAGCCGTTTGAATATTCTTTCATTTTTTTTCAAAGAATCCCTTGTAGAATACGTCATAATTCGTAATTTTGCATCACGATTAACAACAATCCTTCTTAGCTCAGCTGGTTAGAGCACATGACTGTTAATCATGGGGTCCCTGGTTCGAGCCCAGGAGAGGGAGCGATTAATACTAAAAACCCTTCATACGTCACGTATGAGGGGTTTTTCTTTGGAACATTCTGGAACAATTGTAAATTA
>JBBAKY010000151.1:0-7562 GCA_040403295.1 Arcicella sp. | reverse complement strand
AGCCTTAACCCGAACCCCAGCCTTAACCCGAACCCCAGCCTTAACCCGAACCCCATACAAAGAGAAAAATAATCTTACTTACACAAAAAACAATATAAAGATTTTTTTATGTAAATAACCGTTGGTAGGAATACCAACACAGCCTCTTTAGCTTAGTGGTAGAGCATCAGTCTTGTAAACTGAAGGTCGCGAGTTCAATTCTCGCAGGAGGCTTCAACGGCTAATTTTTTTACAATTTCGCGTAAATATGTGAAATTGTATTGTAAAATAATTTATCAAACAGAATTACGCGAATTTCTCATAGTAAATCCAGTAAGGGAGGGGTTAGAGGGGAACCGTAGGTTCCCTTCAGTAAGGGAGGGGGTAGAGGGGAACCGTAGGTTCCCTTCAGTAAGGGAGGGGTTAGAGGGGAACCGTAGGTTCCCTTCAGTAAGGGAGGGGTTAGAGGGGAACCGTAGGTTCTCCTCAGCTTCAGTGTTTTTCAAAACAATATAGAGAAAATTTCGTGTTAGTAAGAATAAGATAAATGGACCAACAAAACATAACCATCGTTATAGAAGAAACCGTTGTCTTACAAGATAAAGATGCCACTGACCCCAACACAAAGAAAAGAGGTAGGAAACCAAAAGGTGGAAAACTCATCATCAAACCATCGATAAAGGCCGACTCACCCCCTCCTGTCACAAACATCATTTTACATTTGAAATGTTCTACCCAAGACCTCAATGAACATAATAATGTAATCAGTCAATTAGTATCCGACCCTCTTACTTATAATCCCAACATCCCCCCCAGTATTATGACATACAATTCTACCGAGTCCTCTTTTTCCGTTTATGATAAGAACAACGACCAAACAATACAAGAATCCGTATCGAATGAAAATACATCAGTAGAGAATAAAAGTCTCGCGTATAATGAAATGAATTCGGCCAATGGACCCATAGCATCTATATGTAAGCTCTGTAGTGAAAAAATCGAAAAACCAGAGGAGCCGAACATAGATGACGATGCCGGAATCAGTCTCAAAGATATCAATGCGAAACTGAAGAAAATCAAGATGCAGTTATATAAAGGCACAAATCTAGATAAAAAGGCGGCCTGTTTCTGGTGCACATATGATTATGATAATCCATCATGCTATATTCCGAAATATGAAATGGATGGTCAACTACATGGTTATGGTTCATTCTGTCGACCCGAGTGTGCTGTCGCTTTTTTGATGGAAGAGAATATCGATGATTCATCCAAGTTTGAGCGATATCACTTATTAAATCAATTATATAGTAAGGTTTATGAATATAAGAAGAATATAAAACCCGCGCCGAACCCATATTACTTACTGGAAAAATACTATGGAAATTTGACCATTCAAGAATATCGGAAATTATTAAAGACAGAGCATATGTTACTTGTTATCGATAAACCCATGACCAGAATATTACCCGAGTTACATGAAGATAACGAGGATTTTGTTACGAATATATATGGTGGGAAAACGGCCCAATCTAGCCAAAATGGTGTTTATAAAGTAAAGAGACAGAGTGAGAAACAACAGGGACCGAGTAAATCCACGATAATGAAAGAGAGCTTTGGATTAGGGGAACCGCAGGTTCCCCCTAAGACCCCCTCCTTACGCCGATAATATACACGTTGTAACCTTGCCGGTTCACTCAAATATTCATCGGTGTAATTATGCAAAAGGGTATAAATATATTTTATCATCAAAATATATTTATGGCACAACCAATTTATGTCTCCTCCTTTTTAATGGGTGGTTTAGGTAATCAGCTTTTTCAGATTTTTGCCACATTTACTTATGGCCTGAAGACCAAACGCCGCGTAGTATTACCATACACCGACATACTAACCACCGGTATAAACCGCCCCACTTATTGGAATCATTTTTTATCGTCCCTCGTATCTTTCACCACCAAAAACGAAAAAAATAACATTCAATTACAAGACCTGGACTATTTTACCACCTATAAAGAAGTCGGATTTCGGTATCAAACACCCGTCCTGTATAATGATATTCCCAATATTATGTTATTTGGATACTATCAAAGTCATAAATATTTCGATGCCGAAAAAGAGATGTTATTTAAATTGATAAACCTGACGAAACAGCAGCAGGATGTTCGTGAAGAATTCGCCGGATTGCTAGGACGGCGAAGTGGTCACGCTACTTCTAATCAAACTATTAGCATGCATTTCCGGTTAGGAGATTATAAATTTATACAGGATAAACACCCTCTTATGCCGCTCGATTATTATCGAAAATCGTTATTACATATTATGAACAGGCGCGATTTCAATAAAACATATAAGGTTCTCTATTTTTGTGAGCATGAAGATAATGAAGTCGTGGAATCGATGATTCGGATTTTGGAGGGTGAATTCCCGGGATTGATTTGGCAAAAGGCGGATGATACGATTCCGGATTGGAAACAGATGTTATTGATGAGCTGTTGTCATCATAATATAATGGCGAATAGCACATTTAGTTGGTGGGCTGCATATTTCAATCAAGATGATACTAAGGTGGTATGTTATCCTTTTATTTGGTTTGGGAAAAATGCGCCGAATGATACTTCTGATTTATTTCCTCCGACATGGGAAAAAATTGAATTTGTAAACGGCATCTAGAAAATTGAAAACAAACTAGATAACATAAAGTAGATAATATCAAACAAACGTAAAATGGAGCAGGTATATAAATTTCATTATGATGCGATTATGGCGCTTCCCATGGTAAAGGAACTGCTTAAGGAAAACAGAAAACTTAGGAAGAAGAATAGAGAACTGAATATGGCGATTCAGTTGGGGGCAGCAGGTGGCCAGTCATACGTAAATAGTTGTCCTGTTAAGATTAAGCGTGAGCCGAATACAGAGGTAGACGTTATTGTGATTGATGACGACGATGATGAATGTGGAGATACTGTTGAGAAAAAGAAAGTGTTGACAAAAGTGGAAATGAATGCACAAAATATAGTTTATGAATTAGAGGAGGAGGTAGAGGGAGAGGAGGAGGAGGAAGAGGCAGAGGAGGAGGCAGAGGTAGAAGAGGAGGCAGAGGTAGAAGAGGAGGCAGAGGTAGAGGAGGAGGCAGAGGTAGAGGAGGAGGCAGAGGCAGAGGAGGAGGAAGAGGTAGAGGAGGAGACAAAGCCGACAGAAACAGAGGTAGAGGAGGAAGAGGAAGTAGAGGAGGAAGAAGAAGAGGTAGAGGAGGAAGATGGAGAGGAGGAGTCAGAGGTATTCGAAGTTCAAATAAAGGGAAAAGCATATTATACATCAAATGTGACAAATGGAGATATCTACGAAATTCTAGAAAATGAAGACCCCGGTGATAAAGTTGGCGTGTTTGTCAAGGGAGTTGCAAAGTTCCAGTAGATAAATATCTAATTTCGCCGAGTCTTTCCACTAATTTCGCCGAGACTTTCGACTAATATTACTGTATAGTTTGTATTTCAATGTTTTTTTTACAGGTTTTCTTGAAGCGCGACGCCCCCCCCGCCGAACCATTCCGCCACTCTTCGTTTTCCTTTTTTCAAACTCCACCAAATACTTCACGAGGACAAGATATAATTTTTGTAATTCAATCTCATAATATAAACGATTTCTTTCATTTTCATTGACACCCGGGATATTAAACTTTGTCTTCAATAAGTTCTCATTCTGCTCGCGCTTTATGTTGTAATTCCCCCGTAATTCTATCAATTTATTTGATAGGGCATCCGATGGACTCTCGCTTTTATTCTTCGCCTCCCTTATAGTTGAGTAAAGTTCTCTATTATTCGACATCAAAAATGGTAACAGTTCGTCTTTGGTAAAAGGTGTCTTTGAAAATTTATTAATATTATCTATCTCCGTTTCCAATTCAGTATCTTTATCAGGAATAATAACCGAAAAAAACCAAGCAGAAAGTTCGGAAATATCACTCTTTTCATCCGGTCGATTACCATTAAATATTTTCAAATCCGAACGGGGCTCGGTAACAGGCTTTTCTTCCAATTTTTGACTCGGCTTACTATCCACAACAGATGTATCGGCAACCTTGAAAAGAGGGCGCTCTTCCTCATCCATCGACCATAATAAATTTTTTTCTTCCTCTGTATCCATTAACTTTTCGAACCGAGAACCAAGAGATTCACTTGTATATGGGCAAAAAATGGTGTTTTTATTCTCTATCGTTACCTCTCCATCAATAAAATCCATGGCAACACATATTTCTCTACGAGGAACACTCTTATCCACCATATTTATTTTACATATTCCGACACCCAACCCTTGCCTTTCGATTTCATTTAACACCTCTCCTTTATTATCTAGATAATAGTCATTCAGTTTAAATAGTAGGTTGAAATACCGCTTAACGGTTTCCGTATTGAGAGTTTCAGATATGGTTGAGTTAATTAAATTCTGTAAAAAATCATTGGATGTTTCGCGCACCGGATATTTATAGCCACTGAGTTTATTTTTGAAATTATTATATCGCCTGCGCACCGTTTCATCATTATCAAGCATAAGTTTTGTCAGGATTCCTTCTTCTAAAAATTCGGTCAGTCCTTCATAAATAACCAACTGTTTTTTTATGAATTTTTTCTTTCCACAAATGGCCTGCCTTATTTTCGTATTGATTTCCATTAATAATTGTTTAATATCATTCGAAGTAATTGCGCGGGGTCTATTACTGTTTTCGTTTACAAAACTTTTCAGGTTATTTCCCAAGCATACATCGAGCCCTTCCAATTTTTTAATTATGGATTTCTGATTTTCGATAAAAGCACCTGTAGAACTCACCTTCCCGTCTTCGATTATTTTAGAAAGCGACGCGGTTATTGAATCGCCCACTTGACCGTTATTATCGAGCTTGGATTTAATGATTTTTTGCTGTTTTTCAATAATGCTTTGCAGGGAGTTTCCTTTAGATAATAAAAAGATTCGCTGTAGGTCGAGTAATTGCCCGAGTAAACCCGCCGCGCCATTACTTATTATGACGGAATTACCTGGTTCTCTTGAAACAGATATTCTGATTCCTTCATACATTTTCTCAAAAACGGTATCTATTATGTCCGATGTTTCTAAAATACTTTGTAATATGGTGTTTTTGATAGTTTCCTCTCTCTTTTGGCAAGTTTTGCGTAAATCATCCGTTATTTCTACTAATTTACTATATTCTGGGTGGTTGAAAATATCGTTTAACCATATCACGCTTTTTATGGTATAAATAGTGTTTTTCATTTTTAAATAAGAGAACGTTGGGCTGGAAAAGGGGTTTTTGAAAAGATTGTTAGCCGACTGTTTACCCTTTATCAAATCCAAAGATGTATGATAGTCACCCTCTGTAGGAAACCCGGTAGGGAAGAGCAGTGAGAACATGGTTTTTATGTTTTTTTCGATGCATTCGTTTTGTAGGTGGTTATAATCGGTGGCCCTTTTATCTAGTATTTTTTCGTTCTTTAATATTCGCTGAAACTGTTTTTGGTTAAAAAAGAAGTCTATCATTTCTGAATCGGATAATTGTTTCAATTTATCAATCGGGTATTCGACATTATCGGAAAAATAGGGATATTCATCCGTCGTCGATGTGCTCTTATTTGGTTTATATAATAAACTCTGTTTGAATTCGACCTTTTCTTGGCCGGGTATGTTCGTATACAGTATTATTTTTATTTTTTCACTGTTCATTTTATTTGGTATCTACTATATATGTCTTTTTAAAATTGATATTTCGTTCCTAAACTAGGGGGAACCCATGGTTCCTCCAGAGGGAACCAAAGGTTCCCTAGATGTCGCGTCGCGACATAAGGTTGAGACCACTGCGTGGTCTCCGACCCCCTTACCCCCTCCTTTACGTGTTAGCCTATAAAACTTATTAGGACTCCCTTTACGTGTTAGCCGGTTAACACCTATAAAAACTTTTATTACCCGATTATATAACGTCGATAATCCCCTTTACTTTGAAGATGTCTTCATATTTGCCTGTTGTTCTTTCATCGCGCCAGCCTTTTCCAAGACCGCCTTTGCTTTCATTATTTCTTCTTCCGTAACCTCATCCTTGTTTTGAATTTCATTATCAAGCAAGTCAATATGGTAATCTTTGAAATCATTCGGTAAAATAAATAACGCGCTATCTTCATGGAAAAAATGCTCCGTGACTAAAATAAATATAATCATTATGAAAAATGCAATATAAATATCACGAGTTCCCATCCATGCAATCGCAAAGACTAGAATATTACGGCTAAATGTAAATTTCAAATAAGATTCCATCGTTTTACTAAGTTTGATATTTACGAATTTTGAAACAATGTTTAATGTTATAATCATAAGTCCTGCGAATACTTTACTGTTATTTATAGCAAGAATGTTATTATGTAGGTAAGTAAGAATTTTTGTAATGGGAGAGTTATTTTTTCGTTCCTTTTTTACCATGGTTTATGTGTATTGTCTTCTATACAATGAGGAGATATTTACTATAACGTAATCCATTGTTACACGTTTCTCATTTCAAACACCTGGTTCAAAAAATTGAATTGTATTTTACACAAAAAATATGCATTAAAACACTAGTCATGCCGCTGTATTTTGGATTTCCTGTTACATGCCAAGAGGCATTTCGTCTATTTAGTTTAGATTTTGAACAAGTGAAGCGTGATATAATGCAAAAATACAATGTAACTGAAAATATGTACATGGACTGCTATTTCGTAGATTATGCAAACGAATTCTTTGAAGGTAAAGATGTAGATATGAGAGTATTCTACACTGATAAAGGCCAATGTATAGTTGGATATGAAATAAAAAATTTATCTGTTTTTGAAAAGAATTTCGTCACATCTAAACATCTTATGTATAGTCTTAATCATTTTGAAACTCGCTTTTGGCATGAAGTGAAGTTGATTGATTGTAATAAAAATTTCAATAATATTGTCTTGGAACATATGGAAGACGAACCTGAAACTCTTACTGAGGATTGTCATCCATATGTTCTTGAATTTCATCGTTAATTCTGCTATCAAAACTAGGAGAATGCAATTGCGCAGCAGGCAAGCGATGGTGAAATTGTTAATGGGCTAGAAATTTCTTTTGGATATTTTTTTTGATTTCTCCCTCTGGTAAATAAATTTCATCATCAATAATATTCACCGCGTTTGTTTCAGGGTCGATAATATCATCCACTAGATGGTCGTTTATATCAATGGGAGCATACTCGTCGATACTATCCATTGTTTCCACAAAGTGTAACTGGTAAAAAAGGATAACGAGAGAACAAACAAAAAGTCCGGTAATTTTGTCAATGTAGGTATAAAAGATGATGATAGTGACAGCGAGTAGTTTACCGAATATGGTATTACTAAATTGAATAAAAGATGTGAAATAAGAAGAGAGAAAAAAGATAAGTAAAATGGGAATAAATTGTGAGATGGTTTTTGTCATGTTTTTAGCTAATTCGTTCTATTATAGATACAATATACGGACATATTAAGGTGAACCAATGAATGGAACCTATGAAGGGAACCTATGAAGGGAACCTATGAAGGGAACCTATGAAGGGA
>JBBAKY010000150.1:0-8010 GCA_040403295.1 Arcicella sp. | reverse complement strand
AAATTTATAGGTTTAAAATATAAATATGCGTTTTATGGATAAATCAAAACTTGATAATCGAACTGAACAAATTGTAAATATTAGGCAAAACCCTTAAATTAGCAAATAATCAGGCAACTAATCCCTATTCACCAATTACTCAATTAAAAAACAGAATGACAAAGATATTATTAGTTGAAGACGACGATAGTTTAGGTTTTGTAGTAAAAGACAATCTCGAACAAGAAGGATATGAAATTGACCTCCAAGTTACGGGGAAAGCTGGACAAAAAGCCTTTCAGCAAAATCCATACGATATTTTTATTTTGGATGTAATGTTGCCCGAAATGGATGGTTTTACCCTCGCAGAATATATTCGTAGCACAGGAAGCGATGTGCCCATTATATTTCTTACCGCAAAATCATTAAAAGAAGACCGTATCAAAGGCTTGAAATTGGGCGCTGATGATTATCTAACAAAACCGTTTAGCATCGAAGAATTAATTTTGAGAATTGAAGCAATTTTGAAAAGAACTGGCAAGAAAACGGTTCAAAATATTACTGTTCATTCGCTGGGTGGATATACTTTTGATACAAAAAATTTAAAGTTGATTTTTGAAGAAAAAGCCTTAGAATTGACTCACCGAGAGTCTGATTTATTAGAATTCTTGGTGCAACATAAAAATGAAACACTATCACGAGACAAAATATTGATTGCTATTTGGGGTGATGATGATTATTTTAAGGGAAGAAGTTTAGACGTTTTTATTACCCGATTAAGAAAATATTTAGCTCAAGACCCAAGTATAAAACTCTCTAATGTGCACGGTGTAGGCTTTCGATTGGAGGTTTAGTATTGTCTTCACGCAAATACAAGCGAAATTAATTTGTCTTTGCGTGAAACTATCAACTATTCATAATCGCTAAACTCTTTTCCCAAAGCCAATCGGCATTGTCAGTGGTAATATCGTTACTACTGGTAGATTTCACTTTACATTTGGCAAAATATTTTCCACTATCTCGTTTGATATTTTCAAGAGGCGTCATAGCTAAGAAAATGGATGTTTCTGCTCCTTCTTCAGATGAAATCATAAAAGGCTTTGCGAGACCCATCAAGAGACCACTGAAACCTGTAAAATTTCCCCCAAAATTCGTCCCTACCACGCCTGGATGAAGACTAAACGCTAAAATAGGTTTTCCAACCAGCCGTTTTGTCAAGCCTTTTGTAAAGAGAATATTCGCTAATTTCCCATCTCCATACGCTTTCCAAACACTTAGGTTTTTGTTGTTTTTTACAAAGCAACGATTCACTTTTCCGATTGCATGAGCGGCCGATGACACGCTAATAATTCTACCTTCGCCCGATGCTTCAACGAGGTCTAAAAGATTGACCGTTAAAACAAAATGCCCTAAGTGGTTTGCCACGAATGATTTTTCGTAACCATCCTTGGTGAAAGCTATTACATCGGGAGAATAACCCGCATTATTGATTATTCTATCAATTTTAATATATCGTTTTTTGATATTCAGCGCTGCATTTTTCACAGAATCAATATCCTCTAAATCAGCGATTTCGTAGTCAACTTTTGTATTAGGAAAACGTTGTAAGATAGCTTCTTGCGTAGTTTTGGCTTTCGCTAAACTTCTTACCAAAAGTATCAAATCAAAGCCTAATGCTGCTAATCCTTTGGCAGTTGCCAAACCCACACCCGAGTTTGCTCCTGTGATGATTGCTATTTTTCTATTCATATTTCTCCAACAAGATATTAAAGTAAAAGTTCATAGAATTAAGCAGTAAAATAAAATACACTTGACTTATTTACCATAAAAAAATGATGATTGTTTTTTTACTGCCAACTGCCAACTATTTTTACTGCCTACTTTAATCTTTTAAACCCGATTATTATGAAAAATTTCAAAGTGTTAATCTTATGTGTAACGCTATTCTACGCCTGCGAACCCAAAAAGAAAAATCAAGAAAAACAGAAAGATGCCACATTTCAACGCATCAATCTTCCCTATAATTTTGAATCTCCTTCTGAGAAATATGACCTTCCTGACAAATTGAAAGAGATTTCGGGGCTTTCTTATTACAAAAAAAATCAATTGATTTGTGTAAATGACGAGGAAGGTAAGATTTTCATTTATGATATAAACGAAAAGAAAATCATTGATAAAATTCCTTTTGGGAAAGATGGTGATTATGAAGGCGTTGAAGTAGTAGGCGATGAAGTATTCGTTTTGAAAAGTAATGGCACATTAAAAGGTTTTAAAATTGGTGAGGCTTTTGAGCGTGAAATTGATTGTTCAGAACCAGAAGTAATTGAATACGAAGGACTTGGTTATGATCCAAAATCAAAGTATTTGCTTTTGGTGGCAAAAGAGCGCACAAAAGAGGTGGACGTTAAGAAAATGGTTTATGCTTATAATTTTGACCGAAAAGTACTTTTCAAACATATTTCCATTCCGCAAGAACAAGTAACCGATGATGCCAATGGAAAAGATTTTAGACCTTCAGGCATTGCAGTCCATCCCAAAACGGGACAAATTTTCATCCTTGCTTCGGATGGGAAAAAGCTATTAATTTTATCGGAACAAGGACAAAAAGAAGCCTTAGTTTCTTTAAATCCAAAAATTTATCGTCAACCCGAAGGAATATGTTTTTCTCCCAATGGCGATTTATTTATTTCTTCGGAAGGCAAAAAAGGCGATGGTTATATTTTACGATTTATTCAAAATTGAAATAACTTTCAAGCGACAATCCTAATCTTCCATTTATTAACAATTTTGTCTCAATTATTAAATGGTAAGGTCTCGTCAAGTTATATTTTGTAAATTTAATTGCTTAAATATCAAGCCAATACATGTAAAATCTTAACTATTTATGAAATCTTACCTCTTTTCTTTTCTTTTATTATTAGTCTTAAATACTTCCTTCGGACAAATTGCCAACGACAATACATTTAGTGTGGGAATTGACGGAAAAGACTTTGTAACCCAACCTCGGAGAATCAGAATTGGGCCGCATTGGTGGATTACCGCTAACGCCATCAAACCCGATAAATCCCTCAGAATGTGGTTGTATAATTGGAATAGGGACAAAGACGACCTCATTATTCCAGGTACATACTTGGTGGTGGACGCTGACAAACCCGAAACCAAAGAAAACAAAATAAAAGTAGAAACTTTGGGCAAGTATAAAGGCTTAGTGGTGATTAAATACGTAGAAGAAACCCGTGAACCACGCATGGAATACCACGTGGGAAAATCACAAAATAATGATGAAACAGTGGAAGTAAATGTGAGTGCCGATGGGTCGGTAGAAGCTACTTTTAATAGTACTTTGACAGGTTCGTACTGGAAGGAAAAAGCCACAGCGACTGTTTTTGGTGGTTTTGGAAGAATAATAAATAAAATGGAAGACAAAGCCAAAACCTCCGCAACGGGCTACGATTCTGACATTGACCCTGAAGGCAACGGTTATAAAAAACAAGACAAAACCGATAAAATCGTGCTGACGAACGGGAAATTAAAATTGAAAATGAAGTAATAATTAAAAATAATGTTCAATACTCAATGTTCAACGCTCAATTTTCATTGAATAAACGTCCTTGAAAATTGAGCGTTGAAGCATAATCCCCTGTCCCTCAAAACTTTCTCCTTTCAATTTTGAATTTTAAACTGAAATCTGTACCTTTGCAGTCCAATTTTTAAAATCAAATATATCATAATGGAATTACGTAATTATGAAACGGTATTCATCTTAACTCCCGTTTTGTCTGAACAGCAGACAAAGGATACCGTTGACAAGTTTAAAAAAATCCTAACGGATAACAATGCCGAAATCGTTAACGAAGACGCATGGGGAATACGTAAGCTGGCGTATCCTATTCAAAACAAACACACAGGTTATTATTACATCATCGAATTCAAAGCTGAAGGCACATTAATTGCCAAATTGGAACTTGAATACAAACGTGACGAAAAAGTAATCCGTTTCTTAACAACCGCTCTTGATAAGCACGCTGTTTCATACAACGAGCGTAAGCAGAAAGGTTTGATTGGAAAGAAACCAGTCGCAGCAGCCGAATCAAAGGCCGAGTAATTAAAGAAATTCAATTTTAATTTTTGAAATCATGACATTAGTAAACGAACCAATTGACAAAAGCGTAGTACGCAAAAAATATTGCCGTTTCAAAAAATCTGGCATTAAGTATATTGACTACAAAAACCCAGATTTCTTATTGAAATTGGTGAACGAACAAGGAAAAATTCTTCCACGTCGTTTAACAGGGACTTCGTTGAAATACCAACGTAAAGTAGCAACTGCCATCAAACGTTCAAGACACTTGGCTTTAATGCCTTACGTGGCTGACGGCTTGAAGTAGTTTTTAGAAATCAGTTAATAGTTATTGGGTAATGGAACTTTGAATATTTTTTCAAATTCTTAAACCTTAAAATTATATAAAAAAATGGAAATCATCTTAAAGACTGACATCGTAGGTCTTGGTTATAAAAATGATATAGTTGCCGTAAAACCTGGATATGGTCGCAACTATTTGATTCCACAAGGATTCGCTACAATGGCGACGGGGTCAAACAAAAAAATTCTTGCTGAAAATATCAAGCAAGTAGCTCACAAAGCTGAAAAAGTTAAAATGGATGCTACGGCATTAGCTGAATCAATCGGTGATATTACGCTTGACATTCCTGCAAAAGTGGGCGAAAGTGGTAAAATCTTCGGTCGTGTAACAACTATCCAAATCTCTGAAGTTTTGAAAGAAAAAGGCTTTGAGGTAGACAGAAAGAAAATTGCATTAGATTCAGAAGTGAAATTCGTTGGTCAATTCACTGCAACACTTGATTTACATAAAGAGGTGAAGCACAAAGTGAAATTCAACGTGGTAGCTGCTTAATACAGTTAATCTATACGTAAGGCATAAATCAGAGAATACTGCTGATTATCAATGCTTTAATTAAATAGAATTTTAAAATCTTGACCGTTTGATAGATTTAAGATAAAAATACGAAAGGCATCTCAGTTTTCTGAGGTGCTTTTCGTATTTTTGTAGGATTTTTCTAAGTTTAGGCTCAATTTTTGTAAAGGTCAAAGCAACGTTTCAACTCATAAATCCGTCTATCTTTTTAGCACGTAAATACTTAACCCACCCCAAAATATTGTGGATATGTTAAAGAAAATTTTATTACTATTTTTATTGTTAAGCACTTCGAATTTACTATTTAGTCAAATTACGATTTCATCCCCCGTGATACGACAAATATTCCAACGGGATTTGAATAACCAAGCTACGGTTACAATAACGGGTAGTTATTCACAACCTGTTGATACAATCCAAGTAAGGTTTTTAGCCGTTACAACTGGACAGGGGACTACTATGGATTGGACAGTAATTAAATCTTCACCTTTAGGAGGTTTGTTTAAAGGTAGTGTGAATCTAAAAGGCGGTTGGTACTCAATGGAAGTAAGAGGGCTTTTGAATGGTAAATTAATAGGAAATGTATCAACGATTAGCCGTGTAGGTGTGGGTGAAGTTTTTGTGATTGCTGGGCAGTCTAATGCTGGGGGTAGTTCTTTATTAGGGATAAACGAAACCGCCGCTAATGATGATAGAGTAAATTGTGCCAATTTTATTAGTCCAAGAACTTATTATGATGGTTTACCTTTTTTCCACGCAGATTTATCTCAATTTTCAATCATTGAATTTTCACAATTGAAAAAAACGTCCGCTATTGGACCAACAGGTCTTGGACCTTATTATTGGGGAAAAGTTGGCGATGCTTTAGCCGCAAAACTTAATGTACCCATCATGTTTTTTAATGCTGGTTGGGCAGGTGCTTCAGTAAGAGTTTGGCGTGAAAGTGCTGAAAACCCAACTGTGGGTGCTTTGAGTGACTTCCAATTCGATGCTTCCAACAACAATCGTTACCCTATTGGTTATCCTTATTCAAATTTAAGTACGGTTTTGCGATATTATGGAATTAACTTGGGCATCAGAGCAGTACTGTGGATGGAAGGAGAAACTCAAAATCTAATTAATCTTGAGGCTATTTCTCAAGGTAAAACGCCCCCTATTACTACAGAAAACTATTTAGATAATCTTAGAAGATTGGTAAAAAGAACTCGTCAAGATTTGGGTACTAACAAATTAGCTTGGGTTGTGGCACGGACTTCTTATTCAGGTCAGTTGAACTGCGCACAACCAAATGCGACCCCTCCTGCCCCTTCGCCAATAATTGTAACTGCCCAAAATCAAGCCATTACCGACCCAACGCTTGCCCCGATGTATGCTGGCCCATTTACGGATAACATCCAAATTGCAAAAATAGGAGAACGTGATCAATGTGTTCACTTTACGGGTAAAGGATTAGACGATGTGGCAGCCGCATGGGTAAAATCATTGACGGAAGATAATAAGAGCTTCTTTGAAACAGTTGAGCCTATTTTAGCCGATACGATTCCAAGTGTTTCTTTAGAATGTATTTCTAATACACAATTAAGACTTACCTTACCAACGGGCTATAAAAGTTATACCTGGTTTAATGCAACCACTCAAAAATCGGATACAACAAGAATATTTGTGGGCGGTTCTGGTACGTATAGCGCCCGTGTAACACGTACAAATGGCAATATTATTCAAGTGCCAAACTTTACCGTTAATGCCAATGCTCCCGCAAGATCTCCCATCGTAACGGCAACAAGTGATGTAAATTTCTGTTTGGGAACGAGCGTATTATTACAAGGTTCGACCGAAGCCGAAAACCCTATTTATGAATGGACAAGTTCGCCAGCCATTGCCAATTTGCCAAGAACCAAAGACATTTCAGCTTCTCGTGAAGCTACGTATAAATTGCGGGTAATTGATAGAAATGCTTGTGCCTCAGCGTATTCAGCAGACATAAAATTAGTGGCAAAACCACGCCCCGAAAAACCCACAATTGCCACTTCTGGTTCAACAGAATTTTGTGAAGGTCAAACCATTGTTTTGACTTCTTCAAATGCTGGAGCATCCAGTTATTTGTGGAAACGCAATAAAGAAAATATCATAGAAAACACACAGGTTATTGTCGTAAAAAAAATGGGCAATTATTCTGTTCAGACTCGTGCTGCTAATGGTTGTTTATCTGACAGTTCAGACAACAACATCTCTGTCAGAGTCAATCCATTACCCGCAACACCCCAAATTAGAGCTTTAGCGGATACTGTTTTTTGTGAAGGTGGAAGTGTAACCTTAGTTTCAACACCGGGTGATAATAGTACTAAATTTGGTTGGAACAGAAATAATGTGGATGATAAAACAGCCATTATTTCAACAATAAAAGTGTCTGGCACAGAATTAGTGAAAAGTTTTGTAACAGATAGTAAAAATTGTAATTCTAATTTATCAAATGCCATTCAGGTTGTTAAAAAGGATAATCCGAAGGCGATAACTATTATTCAAAAAACTCCTTATGCATTATTTGCAAGTTCCGAGAAACCTTCTAATAAGTATATATGGAAGTTAAACAGCAATATATTATCACTGGAAGATTCATCTTACATTAATACAAGAAAAGCAGCAAATGGTGAAGGTAGCTATACAGTAGTCGGCAAGAATATATATAAAATTCGTTCTTCCTCAAATGATTTAATTTGTTTTTCGTCAGAGAGTTTGCCTTATACATATTCATATGAGATTTCAGAAAATAAAGGATTTATAATATATCCTAACCCTTCTAATGGATATTTTTTCTTAGATCGTCTTAATTTCATAACAGAGCCTGAATTTATTGAAATATTTACAATTGATGGAAAATTAGTGTATAGCCAAATCTATAAAAACTTCTTAGTACCAGGTACATTAGACCTAAGTAGTTTAGCCACAGGAAAGTATATCCTCAGAGCAGGAAAAAACCGAGAAATTTCAAAAATGTTAAGCATTTATCGATAGTTAATGTTCATTAAAGACATACTCATGGCATAAAAGTACAATGGTTCTAATTTCTATTTATTTATGCCATGAGTTATATTAC
>JBBAKY010000149.1:0-8010 GCA_040403295.1 Arcicella sp. | reverse complement strand
CTTAGCAATAATTAATAATCTTTTTTATTTTTGAATCCTACTTCACCAATTCCATAAAAGTATCATAAAACGTCTTCACCGAATCCGCAGGCATTTTTGTATCGCCCCATTGAACTTTATGAGCAAACTTTTTACGTTCCGAAAACTGAACCCTATAAGACATGTTACCCGGTTCTCCCGCTTCTTTTTCGTTCAATTTCAAAGCCTCAATTTGCTTAAAAAAGTCCTTCGTTTTGGATTTTGAAAGGGTTTTTACCACCGTAGTCGAATCTTCATTACTGGCTTTATGAAGCAATTGACCATCAGCTTTGAGCGTATATTCATGCCATACGCCCGTAACACCTCCGCCCGAAGCTATCGTAATTTGCTGATTTTCAGGAACAGATTTGCAGCTTATCATGAAAGTGAATAGCAAGAAAGTAATGTATTTTTTCATAATGGTTGATAGCTATGAGCTATGAGTTTTAAGTTAAAATTTCTCTGATTAATCTAATACTTTTTGTAGTCATAAATCTAAATTGCTAAAAAACTCATAGCTCACGGCTCAAAGCTCATAGCTACAAACTCAACTCACTAACCGCCAACCAAGACATCAAACCCGCCCCAATTTCCAAAGCACTTTCGTCAATATCAAATGTTGGTGTATGCACGCCCGAAATAATTCCTCTTGCCTCATTGCGAGTTCCGAGACGATAAAAACATGAATCGACGTGGTGCGTATAATAGGCAAAATCTTCTGCGGCGAGCCAAATATCCAAATCAATCACATTATCCTGACCCATAAAATCAATGGCTGCCCCTTTCATTCTGCGAGTCAATTCGGGTTCATTTTTCAAGAACGGATAACCTTTCTGAATAAAAACCTCACAAACGCCTCCCATTGATTCAGCGATTCCTTCCGCCATTTTCTTGATACGAGCCAACGCATCGGCACGCCATTCTTCGTCCATTGCACGGAAAGTTCCTTCTACATACACCTCATTCGGAATCACATTGGTAGCACCGTTGGCAATCACTTTTCCAAAACTCAACACCGAAGGATAACGTGGATTACGATTACGACTGATAATTTGCTGTAAAGCCACAATTATATGCGAAGTAATTAACACAGGGTCGATACCTAATTCGGGCATGGCACCATGTCCGCCCTTGCCTTTTACGGTAAAATAAATTTCATCGGCACTTGCCATGTACATTCCTTCACGAAAACCAATTTTACCAACTGGAATATTCGGAGCAACGTGCTGACCTAACATTTTATTGGGCGTTGGGTTCAACAAAGCACCTTCCGCAATCATAACTGAGGCACCACCGGGAGCTTTTTCTTCGGCAGGTTGGAAAACCAATTTCACCGTTCCCTCAAATTCGTTGCGTAAATTATATAAAATTTTAGAAACGCCCAACAATGAAGCCGTGTGAACATCATGTCCGCAAGCGTGCATAACTCCCTGATTAAGAGATTTATACGGCACATCATTCGCCTCCACGATTGGCAAAGCATCCATATCCGCCCGCAAAGCCACTACTTTTGAAGATGGATTTCTCCCTTCAATCGTAGCCACCAAACCAGTATTAGCAATGGACGTTGGCGTAATACCAATTTCTTTCAGACGTTCGGCAACGTATTTCTGCGTATTGTATTCCTGATACGACAACTCAGGATTTTGATGTAAATATCTGCGGTTAGCCACAAATTCACCTGCATGGGCATGGGCTAATTGTTTTATTTTTTCTTTCATTTATTTGGTTAAAATCTCATTCAATTTCATACTCCTTCCACCATTTCATATACAAAAAGAGTTCCTTCTGATGTACCCAAATATACCTTGTTGCCTGCCACTACGGGAGCTTTTCCGATGAATTCTCCTTGGTCTATTGGCACAGGTTCTACCCATTCAAATTCCAAAGTGTCCATATTGAAACAACCTAAAAGGGCTGATGTCCACATTTTGCCTAAGTAATTACCCGAAAATATTAACCGATTGCCCCATACCTCAAACATATATACATTAAAAGGGTTACCTAATTGGTCAAACATTTTTGATTTGAGCGGAATTGTCCTTGTTATTTGTCGGCTTGCTAAGTCTATCTCATAAAAACCATTGCCTTTCAAATAAACGAGTTTGTTTTGGTCTTGATTAAATTGTAAGTTATCCATAGGTAATAGTCCATGTGTTCGGGGCAATTCCCAAACCACTTCACCCGTATGTGGGTCTATGCCAAACAACAAATACTTTGTCATACTCACGACTAAATTACCCTCAAATATGCCATAGATTTTACTGATTTGACCAATTTTGTCTTCATAACGAACAAAAACTTTACCTATCTCTGAAACATCTTTCTCCCAAAGTAATGCTCCTGTTTGAGTTGAAAAACAGAGGAGTGATTTTATCTTTTCATCATAATGTTTTGTCAGAAAAAATCCACTATTTTTAAAGAGGAAAGACCCAATCTTTCTTTTTATTTCCCAAATGTTTTGCCTTTGTTTAGTATCGTAAAGAAGGGTTGTATCATTTGTAGAAATAAACATCTTAGAGCTAAGAAAAAAATAATTTTTTTTGCTACTATTCTCAAATAATATGTGCAACTTTTCTCCTTCAATTGCTTCTCCAAACATCAGATTCATTTCTGAATTCATAAAAATTCTTTGCCCATCAAAACTTCCTCCGTAACCTTCACCTAACTTGATAGGTTGTTTATTTGGATTTTCAAAAAAAATATTGCTAAACACCTCTGATGAATAGTCAATATACCCAAAGCCATCTTTATAATACAAGAATGGAACACATTTTGGCACTTTCACAGTAAATTTTATCATTTTAATACACATTTCGCCTTATGCCATCATAGCCCCTAAAATACTCTCTCTTTTTTGAGATGAAATATTCAAATTTTGAAGACTTATTTCTGTTTTATTTCTTGTTTCTATCTTATCAAAAAGTCGTTGGAGTTTTACCCAAAGTTCAGCTTCAATACCTAATACTTCTTCTAATTTAATGGCTAATTCAATGCTAATTTTCTTTTTTTCTCTAAATAACCCGTTCAAAAAAGGTTGACTAATGGATAATTTATCCGCTAAATCTGTTTGTTTAAGCCCTCTTTCTTTGATTTCGTTACGTAATAATTCTTCTGGGTGCATAGCCACAGGTGGAATATGATTTTGGTCTAATCTTCTTTTCATGTCGAGAATACGGAAGTCGTCCTTCCAAAGGACGACTTCCGTAAATATTCATATAAGTCTTGGTTGAACCTTTCTTTTTTAAATCTCCTACAAATTTAACCACAATTTCAGATTCTCATTATCCGCTTCCATTATTTCCAAATGAATCTTTCCTTCTTCATTCCACTGCATCTGTAAACCGAAGGCATCTAACAACTCATTGACCATGCTTTCGAGTGGCATATTTCCGTTGATGCAATCTTTGAAATAGTTTGATAATGAACGTCCGTAAACTTCTTCACAAACTCGCTGATAATCTTCTAATGAATAACCAACGCCCATTTTTCCGAAACGTTCCCACAAAATTTGCATGACGGTTTCTAATGATTTTTGATGTCCAAAACGCAAGCGAATCATTAAATCCAAGATCAAAGAAACAACCGCTCCTTTCTGATAAATTGAAACTCTACGGTGCGGAATAGCTTGCACGTAACCATCCAACCACAAATCAAAAGAGGATTCTACCAACGACTGAAAAGCTTTTCCATCTTGCTCAAAATGACGTTTCAAGACAGTTTCTAACTCTTTTAAATATTGTTCTTGCGTAAAAACACCCGATTGAACTAAAAATAAATCACCGTAATATGTCGTAACGCCTTCCGCCACAAAACCCGTTGGAAAATAGTTTTCTTTCGTAAAATCGTAAGGCATCATCTCAACGGGACGAATTTTGCAGATATTCCAAGCGTGATATAACTCGTGTGAAGAAACGCCCAAAAGGTCATTATACAATCCATCGCCCTCAGAATCTGGACCTAAAACGATCATGGTTGAGTTCCGATGTTCTACGCCATGATAAAAAGAAGTTGGCAGAATCCAGTTGATAAAATGATAATCCTTTTCTGGAAAATCACCCATTATTTGAATTTGTTTCTCAGTAAATGCTTGAAAATCGGATAATAATTTCGTCCAATCGGGCGTATAGTTTCCTAAAAACCAAACATAAAAATCATTCTCGCCAACTTTATAAGTTTGATGTTGCAAATATGGACTGGCAAGTAAAGGAGAATCGACTAATTCATAATAATTGCTTGGATAAAAAATGTGGTTTTCATTAGGCATTCCACAAGCGATTTTATAATCCTTCGGTATCACCATTTCCAAAACACAAGGTTCATCCATTCGCCCCTGTACGTAAGGCAAACAATTCACAAAATTGACGTACAGCACCGACTCATCCACGAACGAACTTCCTGCATTTTGTACATTAGAAAAGTATGTAAATTTTACAATAACTTCCTGTAAATCAGTCGTATGAATTAGCCAACGATCTTTGGTGAGTTTGTGGAATAGAACTTTTTCTTTAGAAGAAAACACCTCAAATTGTTGAATGTTTTTGGCAAAGTTTTGGAGTTCATATCGTCCAGGTCGCCAAGCAGGGAGTTGCAATTCGATGGTATCGGACTTAATATTATCAATCACCATTTCAATCTGTAAGAAATGGCTTTGGGGCTTTTCGGAAGAGATTTTGTATTTTATCATAAGGTTTTCATGGTACTTTATGGAACATGAATTGAACTCGCAATGGAATTTTGGAGTGTGCAATCGCTTAAAAGCGACCAAATTACTCATAATCAATCATATAAAAACAGAAACTTTTAAAAAAGAGTTGGGAAATAAAAATAAGTTCATTACCTTTGCAGTCCTGTTTTAAGAACTTAAAGATTTTATTAATATATCGTCATGAAAAGAACGTTTCAACCATCGGTAAAGAAAAGAAAAAATAAACACGGTTTCCGTGAAAGAATGTCAACTCCAAACGGTCGTCGTACATTGGCGGCTCGTCGTGCAAGAGGAAGACACAAATTGACCGTTTCTGACGAGAAGAGAGGTAAATAGATTTTAGAGAATAGTTAATGCGGTTCGCCGCCCGAATTAATAGAGAATAGTTAGTTCAATTATTACTCATTAAATCTTAACTATTGACTGAATATCGTGAAATTTACTTTTAAGAAGTCCGAAAGACTCAATTCCAAAAAAGTTATTGAACAACTCTTTGATAAAAAGGGTAGAGAAACAAACCAATCGGTTTTTCTCTACCCTTTTCGTGTTTCTTATATTCAGAAAGTTGACAGTCAAGCGTTGAAAGTCGAAAGTGAAAACGAGTTTGATAGTCTTTCAACTTTAAATGCTCAACTTTTAACTCATTCCCCCGAAATTCTAATCTCCGTTTCCAAACGATTCTTCAAACACGCTGTTGATAGAAATCTCATCAAGCGTCGTACCCGTGAGGCATACCGCCTTCATAAGCACCTTTTGCTACAAAAACCAGCCTCCCAAATTCCAGTGTATATTGCTTTTGTGTATATTGCAAAGACAATCGAAGATTACGCCAAGATAGAAAAATCCATGAAAGCGATTTTTCAGAAAATGGTTTAGTTTTTGTTTGAAATATCGTATTTGATTTTGCGTTAAATATTTGTAAAAACAAGAAAATGCTTACATCACATATTCAATACATTACAGATACAACAGGACGTAAATTAGTCCAAATACCCGTAGAAGATTGGGATTCACTTCAAGAAAAATTCAGTAGATACGAGCAACTCTTAAAAGTGAAACGAGACTTAAAGGCATCATTTGGTGAAATTAAACAGATGCAACAAGGGAAATTGAAAAAAATGTCCTTAAAAGAAACCCTTAATGTTTGATGTCCCGTGGATTTCTATGATAAAGCCAGGGAAAAAAATATTCGTCCAATTGCTTTCGCAAGTGTCGTTGGTAAAAATACCAAACGATGGCGGGACGGGGAAGAACAACAAAGGGAAAAGTAAGTATTGTTAATAAAAATAAAATCTAACTGAAATGAATACTGATAAACAGAGGCGTAAAGAACTTCTAAATCAAATAAAAAGTTATCAAAAAAAGGAATTCGAGAATAATCTCCCGATGGATAAAAGTTATTTTACCAAGCTATTTGATTATTTAGATGAAGAATTAAACGAATGTAATCATACAACACTTTTAACTGAAAAGTTCTTAATTGAAAATAATATTCCTAACGTCAAAGATGTTCTTGAATGGTTATCAAACAAAGGTGGTTTTTGTGACTGTGAAATATTATCAAACGTAGAGGAGCAATTTGAGTAAATCGTATTTTAAAAGAAATAACAATAAAATGAACATAAAAAAATACACTAAAACCCTAATAGTCAGCGGGATAACGGTAGTGGGACTATCGTTGGCTTCCTTCTCTGACCCAGGCGAGCGATTCTTTGATATTGCTAAAAATTTGGATATTTACGCCACACTTTTCAAGGAATTGAATCGCTATTATGTGGACGAAATCAATCCTAATAAGACGGTCAAAACTTCGATTGATGCGATGTTGAAATCGTTTGACCCTTACACCGTCTATTATGCCGAAGATGATATTGAGGATTATATGACCATGACAACGGGCAAATATAATGGTATCGGCATCGTGACGGGCAATCGCAATGGACGTATCATGGTGATGCTGATTGACGAAGGTACACCTGCCGAAAAATCGGGCTTGAAAATTGGCGATGAAATCGTGAAAGTAGATGGCGTTGATTTAAAATCTAAAAAAGGAATCGACCCAGGCAAATTGATAAAAGGACAAACGGGTACATCCGTAAAATTGACCGTAAAACGCTACGGAACGGATAAATTGGAGGAAATTGCCGTTACTCGTGATGTGGTGAAAATGAAAAATGTTCCTTACTACGGCATGATTAATGACGAAGTGGGCTACATTGATTTGAAAGATTTTACGGGTACTGCTTCAAAAGAAGTGCGTCAGGCTTTTACGGAATTGAAGGCAAAAGGCATGAAAAAATTGGTGCTTGACCTTCGTGAAAATCCAGGTGGATTGTTGAATATGGCGGTGGATATTTGTAATGTTTTCTTGCCAAAAGAATCTGAAATTGTTTCGACCAAAGGAAAAGTGCAAGAATGGAACAAAACCTACACGGGACTCAATCCTGCGATGGATACGGAGATGCCGATTAGCGTTTTGACCAATTCAAGAAGTGCTTCGGCGGCGGAAATTGTGTCGGGCGTAATTCAGGATTATGACCGTGGCGTGTTGATTGGACAACGTACTTATGGCAAGGGTTTGGTGCAAGTTACTCGTGATTTGACGTATAACACCAAACTGAAAGTTACCACGGCAAAATACTACATTCCAAGTGGGCGTTGTATCCAAGCCATCGACTATGCACACCGTAATCCAGATGGTAGCGTTGGGAAATTACCAGATTCATTAAAACGCCCTTTCAAGACTAAAAAAAGTGGAAGAACGGTTTATGATGGTGGTGGAGTTTTGCCAGACATTGAAGTAGAAAAAATAGCTCCTGCGGCAGTAACGCTTTCATTGTCAAACAAATACATTTTGTTTGACTATGCTATTAAATATCATTTCGACCATCCATCGATTAAATCGGCTAAGGATTTTGAGTTGTCGGCTTCAGAATATCAAGACTTTGTAAAGTGGGCATCAACCCAAGATTTTGACTATACAACCCAAGCCGAAAGAGATTTAAATACCTTGGAAGCCTCGGCAAAAAAGGAGCGTTATTTTGATGTAGTTTCGGAACAATTAAAGGCACTCCGTTCAAAATTATCTCATAGTAAAGTGGAGGATATGATGAAGTTTAAAGATGAAATCAAAACAGCGTTGGAACAGGAAATTATCGTACATTATTATCTCCAAAAAGGTACTCGTGAACAATCTTTCGCCAAAGACCCTGAGATTCAGTCAGCTTTGAAATTGTTTTCGGATATGAATCGTTATCAGGCGATTTTGAAGGGGGGGAAGTAGG
>JBBAKY010000148.1:6389-8026 GCA_040403295.1 Arcicella sp. | reverse complement strand
CTTATGATGGAAATACTCCACTGAAAAATACATCAACTAATGATTATTACAAGCCTTTTATGCCTATTTTACCGATAGAAATGTCCTTAAAAATTAATAAAGTTCTCTTGAATCTTAGATATGAATATAGCCTTTTGAATAAAATTAAAGGAGATTTAGCTGATTATAAGACTGAAAGATATGGGATTGTGTCTTTGGAGATTGGGTATAAAATTAAGTAACAGATGAACTTACAAAAAAAACAATAGAAAGACTTTGAATTGAAAATAAAATCAGGTTAAGAACTAAAACAACTTAAAACAATGCTAATTGAAAGAACAAATACGGAAGTAATTATTAGGCTTCCTGCGTATGTAGATACAAATGGACTTCAACGTTTGGTTGATTATTTGACTTATAAAGAAGCAACGGCTAAATCTAAGGCTAAGCAATCGGATGTAGATGCCTTGGCAAATGAGGTGAAAGCGGGTTGGTGGGCAAATAACCGAAACCGACTTGTTAAATGAAAATTGTAGTCGATACTAACATCATTTTTAGTGCATTACTAAACTCAAATGGCACAATTGGAGACCTTATTTTTAACTCTGATAAAACATTTGAATTTTATAGTTGCAGCTATATGCGGTATGAAATTTTTAAACATTGGGAACGACTGAAAAAGATTTCAAAATTATCTGAGGAACAATTGCAAATCTCTTACTCACAGATACTTACAAGATTAAAATTCATAAACGAAGAAATTATACCCGTTGAAATATGGTTGGATGCTGAACAAATTACCAAAGATATTGATATTGACGATACGGATTTTGTAGCATTAACTAAATTTTTAAAAGCAACTTTATGGACGGGAGATAAAGTGCTTTATAACGGACTAAGAGAATTAAAATTCAAGAAAGTGCTGAATACAACAGAGATGGTTGCTACTCGGATACTCAAATCGAGAAATTCATAATATTATCAAATTACCCATTCTTCTACCCCTACTTTAAAAGTATATTATTTCAAAATCGAGGTGCTTGCAAACTAAGATTAAAACGCTGACAATCGGCTTATTAATTAATTCACGGTTCGCAGGAAACAGCTCACAAAACCAGTAAAATGTCAAATATTGTTGCAATTGTTGGTCGCCCGAACGTGGGTAAATCAACACTTTTTAATCGCCTTATCGAACAGAAAAAGGCAATCATGGACAACGTCTCGGGCGTTACAAGAGACCGCCATTACGGATACGGCGAGTGGATTGGTAAATTTTTCACTATCATCGATACGGGCGGATACGTTCACGGTTCAGATGATGTTTTTGAAGGGGCAATTCGTGAACAAGTTGAGATGGCTATTTCAGAATCTGACGTTTGTCTTTTCGTGGTAGATTGTTCAACGGGCGTAACTGATTTGGACAAAGACTTTGCAAAAGTGCTTCGTAAGTCAAAAAAACCAGTTTATATCGTTGCCAACAAAGCTGATACCTATGAAAAAGGGATGGAAGCAGTTGAGTTTTATGAATTAGGCATGGGCGACCCTTATGCTATTGCGGCAGAAAGTGGTTCGGGAACGGGAGATTTGTTGGATGCTGTAGTGAGTCATTTTCCAGATGAACCTTACGAAAATCCAACGGCAGGGATTCCTAAAATTGC
>JBBAKY010000148.1:0-6289 GCA_040403295.1 Arcicella sp. | reverse complement strand
GACCGTGCGAAAAAAGGAATTGTGTTGATGATTAATAAGTGGGATTTGGTCGAAAAAGATGCGATGACTTCTAAGAATTTGGAAGATGCAGTTCGTAAATGTATGGCCCCTATTAATTATATGCCAATTGTTTTTACTTCGGTAAAAGAGAAACAACGTATTTTTCAGGCCGTAGAGAAGATTTTGGAGGTTTATGAAAATAAAACCAGAAAAATTGCGACTTCAAAATTGAACGATGTCATGTTGAAGGTTATTGAGAATTATCCTCCGCCAGCATGGAAAGGGAAGTACATCAAAATCAAATACATGACGCAATTGCCCACTAAATCACCATCATTTGTGATGTTCTCAAATCTTCCACAATACATCCGTGAAAGTTATGAGCGTTATTTAGAAAACCAAATGCGTGAACATTTTGACTTTACAGGCGTGCCAATTCAGATATATTTTAGACAGAAATAGTGTAGGAATTAGATAAATAGGGATTAAAGATTAGGTTCTTTAATCCCTATTTTTTTAACGAAATTATAAACCAAAACAGCCCACCGATACCCCCTTTTCATCACTCCATCGAAACCGTAAATAACTCCCCTTGTTCATTAGAAATCATTAATTTTTTATTGGAAATAAACACAATGGCTTCTGTTTGTTGATGCGCAAACTTGAAACAGTCAATTGGATTTTTAAAGTTAACTTGCTGATTATCAATACCAAACAAAAATACTTTTCCATAAGTCAGTAAAGCAAATGTTTTTTTATCCGGACTTATGGCAGCCCCCGTCACCATTGTTTTAATAAAAATATCGTCTTTGTGAATGATTGAATAATTGCCCGCTTGGGTAGATAAAGCGTACATTCTAACGACTTTGTTTCCTCTATTTTTGGTGAATAGATACAGACTATCACCGAGCGCAAAAAAAGCTTCGCAATCATAATTTAATTCACTTTTTGTGGGTGGAAATTGCTTTTGATAGGCATAATTAAAGGTTATTTTTTTCATGTTATTGGGCTGATTTTCTGGAAATTTATAGATGGTTAAGTCTTTTCGGTTGTTTGCGTTATTTCCAAAATCTCCAATGTAAATATTCCCTTTATCATCCCGTGTAATTTCTTCCCAATCTATATTTTTTGTATTCGGAAGAGGCAAAATGGATAATAATTTTCCCTTTCTATCTATTTCAAATAATTCAGCTTTATTTCCTCCATCGTTGTGAACCCAAAAAGTAGAATCTTTTGAAGTAGCAACCATACCAGAACATTCCTTTATTTTTGAAGATATTTTCGCAGGTTGAGAAACCATAAAGAAATGTCCTTTGTTCTTAAAACCGTCTATTCGGGCTTCGGATGTACAATTAGTAGAAGCGGCTTTTAGGTTAAATAGCCACCAAAGAACTTTTGACTGGAGGAGCATATTTTTGTAGGTTTAAATGTTTGTTACCATCCTCACGGGATTTTCTACTTTGTTATTGTACATGCTACCAATAAAAAAGCCTGCAAATTTTAAGATTTACAGGCTTTTTTATGAAAATATATTTTATTTAAACTCGCACAACGGCTAATTCTTTCAATTCTTTCATTTGCGTTTTAAAGTATTCAAACGTGCCAAACATTACGGCTGAGAACAAAAGGTTACTCAATAATGTATTTTTCAAAAATGGAAGTCCCATCGTGAAACACATTCCCAAACCTTCCATTGTTTGCGGGTACATCTTCCCTCCTGCCCACACAAAAAAGTTAGAGATTAAGAAGAAACCGACAGTTCCTAAAAGATTAGCAATTAACAAATTAGTAAAATTCACTTTCTTCAAAACGACAATTCCAATGGCTACAACCAAAGCAAAACTTACGAAGACAGCCAATTCAAATCCAAAAGAAAACGTTGGATAATATTTCGTGTAAAAAACATTATTCAAAACCAAGTTTGATAACCAAAGTGCAACCATTGTAACGATAAATGCCCATTGCTTTTTAGCAAAATACGCTCCTCCAAACAATGCCATTGCACCCACTGGTGAAAAATTTTGCATTGAAGGAAAAGCAATTGGTAAAAAACGACTAATGGCTGCTAACAAAATCATCCCTGAAATCACCGCAAAACGTATATCTATTAACTTTTTCATCTTATCATAAAGCGATTTTTAACTCGCTGATTAATTCTATGCTACAAATTTAAGAAGGTTTAGAGAAATCAGCGTAATTTTGGGGAAATTAATACAGTATTATCCAAAAAATGCAAAAATTAGGCTTATTAGGTGGTGGACAATTGGGCAAAATGTTGCTCCAAGCTGCCATAGATTTAGATATTCACGTCAAAATTCTTGATCCCGATGCGGATGCTCCTTGTGCAAAAATTGCTCCCGAATTTGTGGTGGGTTCTTTTCAGGATTTTGAAACCGTTTATCAGTTCGGACAAGATTGCGAGGTGATTACGATTGAGATTGAAAATGTTAATCTCGAAGCACTCAAAAAACTCCAATCGGAAGGGAAAAAAGTATTTCCTCAACCCGAAGTATTAGAAATTATTCAAGACAAACGTATTCAGAAGCAATTTTATAAAGATAATAATCTTCCTACGTCTGATTTTATTTTGACGGATAATTTGGCCGATATTCAAGCAAATGTAGCTTTTCTCCCAGCTTTCAATAAATTAGGAAAAGGCGGTTACGATGGCCGTGGTGTACAAAAATTAAGTTCCGTATCAGAATTACATTTGGCATTTACTGAACCAAGTTTATTAGAAAAAGGCATTGATTTTGACAAAGAAATAGCCGTCATCGTAGCCCGAAATGAACAAGGAGAAATCAAAACTTTCCCAACGGTTGAATGTGTTTTTCATCCAGTTCATAATTTGGTGGAATATCTTTTTTCCCCCGCCGAAGTTTCAGAATCTATCCACGAAAAAGCCAAAGCAATTGCCATTGAAACGGCTGAAAAATTGGGCATCGTTGGATTATTAGCGGTTGAATTATTTTTGACAAAGGATGGACAAATTTTAATCAATGAAGTAGCTCCCAGAACGCACAACAGCGGCCATCATACCATCAGAGCCAATCATACTTCTCAGTTTGAACAACACCTGCGGGCGGTATTGGGTTTGCCTTTGGGTGATACCAAAGCACATTCAAAAGCGGCAATGGTCAATCTTTTGGGTGAAGATGGTTATACTGGCGAAGCCAAATATATAGGCATGAATGAAAGCCTTGCAATATCAGGGGTTTATCCATTTTTATACGGAAAAAAAATCACAAAACCATTTAGGAAAATGGGACATATAACGGTGGTTGATGAGGATTTGGAGAGCCTTAAAATGAAAGTAAAAAAAGTAAAAGAGACTTTGAAAGTGGTAGCTTAAAAGATACAAATACCCATTGGAATCATTTATTTAACGTTTTTTTAATTTTACAATTTAACTTTGTTCGTACAAACCAATAATTAAAAATGATAGGAATCATCATGGGCAGTATTTCAGACCTTAAAGTCATGGAAGAAGCCGTAGAAATTTGCAAATACTTTGACGTAGCTTATGAAATCGACATTGTATCGGCTCATCGCACGCCTTTAAAAATGGTAGAATACGCACAAACTGCCCGTGAACGTGGCGTAAAAGTTATTATTGCGGGTGCAGGTGGAGCGGCACATTTGCCTGGGATGGTTGCAGCGGTAACGACTTTACCCGTAATCGGCGTACCCGTGAAATCTTCCAATTCGATTGATGGGTGGGATTCGGTACTATCAATTTTGCAAATGCCCTCGGGCGTTCCTGTGGCAACAGTTGCATTGAATGGAGCAAAAAATGCTGGAATTCTCGCAATTCAGATGTTAGGCATTGAAAATCAGGAAATTGCTATTAAATTGCAAGCATATAAAACTGAATTAAGTGAAAAAGTTGCAGAAATGGTTTCTGAATTAAAATCAAAAAAATAAACTTTTCTTTTTATTGAATCCTAAATATCCTTACAATCATGGAAGAAAACCGTAATCCTCGCCCCATTGAAGAAACTTCAAAACTTCCCACTATTACCCTATTTGTGCTAATTGCCATGGTTATTGCGCTACTTTTTGTGGGATGGCAATCTATGAAAGATGATGGAGTAAAGGAAGATGAATTAGTTAGTAAACGCCCAAATTCTGTGGCAATATCTGGACAGGATGGCGCCGATGCCGTTGTGATTCCTGCACCTTTGGAAGAAACTGGTGAAGAGAATGTGGCAAAAGACGAAAAGAAAAAAGAGGAGAAGAAAATAGAGACCAAAAAGGAAGAAACTCCTAAAAAGGAAGAGAAATCTAAAGAAGAACCAAAGAAGGTGGAAGTTCCGATAGGCGAAACCATCTCACACACGGTCCAATCGGGAGAGACTTTCTACGGAATTGCTAATCGTTATCACTTGACTAAAGCAACTCTACAAGCCATCAATCCTGGGGTTGCTCCCGACGGCATTAAGGTGGGCGTAACGAAATTGAATGTTAAAATTCAGACCATTCATACCGTTGGGGCCGGCGATGTTCTCAGAGTGGTTGCACAGAAATACGGTATCAGTAAACAAGCTCTGATGGATGCCAATAAGAAGACAAAAGATATGTCGGAACGGGGAGAAAAGTTGATTATTCCTTTGAAATAGAACATAAAAAAAATCCTCTGTCGTTAAAACAGAGGATTTTTTTATGTTACAATCTTGAAGCGATACCATCGTGAATTTGTTCTAAGGTTTCATGCAAACCAAACGTCCAATTCCAAGTCGGATAATGTGCTTTAAATTTTGATAAATCTGAAATATACCAAATGTGGTCGCCTACACGATTTGTTTCTGAGTAGCTATAACTCATTTTTTTGCCCGTCAATTCTTCACAAATTGCAATGCCTTCCAACATTGAACAGTTGGCAAAACGTCCTCCCCCAGCATTATAAACTTCGCCAGCCCGTGGATTTTGGTAGAAATGCCAGAACATATTCACTAAATCATACGAGTGAATATTGTCACGAACTTGTTTTCCTTTATAACCAAAAATTGTATAGTGATTTCCTGTAATGGCACATTTCATTAAATACGCTAAGAAACCATGTAATTGAGTTCCTGAGTGATTTGGTCCTGTTAAACATCCGCCTCTGAATACGCCCGTTTTCATGCCAAAATATCTACCATATTCTTGCACCAATACATCGGCTGCTACTTTTGAGGCGCCAAATAATGAATGTTTTGTATGGTCGATGCTATGTTTTTCGTCGATACCATTCGCAAAATAAGGATGGTTGGCATCAATTTCAAAGCGAGTTTCCGTTTCGATTAAAGGTAAATAATTTGGATTATCTCCATAAACTTTATTCGTAGAAGTAAATATAAAAACTGCCTCTGGACAATGTTGGCGAGTCATTTCCAACATATTTAATGTCCCATTGGCATTTACCGTAAAATCAGTAAAGGGTTCTTTGGCTGCCCAATCGTGAGAGGGTTGTGCGGCGGTGTGCAATACGCAGGTAATATCGGTTCCGTATTCTTTGAAAATTACTTCCAATTGTGAAACCTCCCGAATGTCGGCTTGATAATGTTTATAATTTGAAAATTGTTCTTCCAAACGACTACGATTCCAAGCCGTTGAAGCCTCTTCACCAAAGAAATATTGACGCATATTGTTATCTATGCCAATGACTAAATCAAATTTATCTGAGAAAAATTTAACGGCTTCGCTTCCAATTAAGCCAGCCGAACCCGTAACGAGTGCAATATTCATTGATTTCCTGAGTTATGAGGTATTTTTATTGAAATACAAAAAGCGTTACGAAAATTCGCAACGCCCTTTAAAAGTATGGTAAAATATTGAGATTATTGAATCTCGAAAAACTAATTACCCTGTGCGTTGGTGCTATCGTTGAAAAGTTTTTCACGAATTTTATTAGCTCTAACCTCATTCTCAGGCTTAGCTGTGTATTTATTTTTTGTCTGACGGGCAGCAGAATCTGGATGTACTCCATAAACATACTGATCCTGTTCATTAAGATCTATTTGCTTAATTGTGTTGTTTTTTTGATAGTCACAAGCAGTGGCTAATAAAGCAATGGCAACAACGGCTAAAATATTTTTACGATTCATGTTGAGTAAATTCTGTATTTATTGTACAAATTTAATGCAGTATGGTTAATTAAAAAAATATTTATCCTTAGTTCTTGATGATTAGTTCATCGATTTGAGATTATTCTTAGTTTAATTATATTCTTTCATTGTTATTCTTAGATTGCTTTAGCAATACTCTTTGAATTTTATATTATTTTTGAAGTAGTAAGTTTAAACTAAGT
>JBBAKY010000147.1:0-8108 GCA_040403295.1 Arcicella sp. | reverse complement strand
TAAGTTATTAAAAAAAACGCCCCTCCCAAATTCTCATTCAGAAGAGGCGTTTATCAATTCTCTAAAAATTACTTTCCTTTCTCAGCCGTAATATCCATCACCGCAAAAAGTGGTTTTCCTTTCGCTTCTGAGTTCGTGAAAACTAAGAATAAATTATGAAAACCTGTCGAAGCCGTAATGGGAATTTTAATCGGTTTTGGCGCTCCTTTTCCCACTTGTGCCGAACCTAATAATTGTCCCGTTGGCGAGTCTAAACGGATTTCTACGTTTCCGCCTGCGGTGCGTTCGTCAGCGGCAGTTGCCATTACTGAAAATGCTCCAATATTTGTCAAGTCGATGTCATTATAAGAAACATAACCCTTATCTGCCGAGGCAATGACCACTTCGCCCAAACCTTCAATTTTGTATTTCGTGGTTTCTTTTTGGGTATCGTAGCTGTTGGCTTTCATGGTTGCACTTCTCAAGGTCAACGATTTTGAAGCCGTTTGCGAAGCCATTTTCATCGCTCCTTTGTCGGTATAACTCGCCGAGAAAATATACGTGCCTGCTTTGCCGTTGTCTTTCGTCACATATTCGCCTTTGATTGGGTTGCTCGCTTTTTTATCATCCGCCAACGACAAAATGTATTTTACCATTTCGGTTGCTTCGGCTTTGGTTAATTGCGGGTGAGCCGCCATTGGTTGTTCGCCCCAAACGCCACCACCACCTTTGATGATTTTATCCGACAATTTACCTTCAATCATAAACTTGCCTTTGTATTTTTGAGCAACGTCTTTGTAATTTGGTCCAATTGATTTTTTATCAATCGAGTGGCAAGATTTACAGTCAGAAAGCTCAATTAAGCGTTTTCCAGACGAGGCACTCAAATTAGCTTGGTGTCCCTGTGCGATGATTGTTTTGTCGTAACCTTCCAAATAATCAATGTTTACCAAAACGTCTTCATCTTTGATTTTCTTGTTTTCCAACGAACCATCTTCTTTGTCCGAAACCTTCACTTCATAAGCAATTTTATTGTCATTCCAGTAGAAAGTTTTGTTGCCTTTTATCGCTAAATCTACCTTCGGAACGTCATTTCCTACTTTGATTTCTATCGTTTGTTCAGTTACATTTCCTGAAATATCAGTTACTTTCAACGTTGGGTTATAAACGCCTGCTTTCACGAAAGTAAACGTTGGATTTTGCAAATTACTTTTGGTTACCCCTTTGGCAAATGTCCATTCATATTTCAAATTATCACCGTCATAATCCATCGTTCCTGCCGAAGAGAAATTCACTTTCAAAGGCACAGAACCCGCTTTTTTATCGGCATTTGCAACCACAACTGGCGTGCGATTTCCTGCGTTGAAAGTAATGCGAGACAAACGAGCTTCGTCATTTTGAGCAAACCAATTCTGACCGTATTCCAACATATACAACGAACCATCTTTGGCAAATGTCATATCCATTGGGTGACTAAAAGCGGTATTTGGCATAAAACGCTCCATTGAAATAAAATCTCCGTTTGGTTTCATCGACACTATATTTATCCAATCACGCATCCAGTCGTAAGCGAAGAATTTACCGTCGAGATACGTAGGAAATTTCACTTTTGAATTACCTTCAAAATCTCCCGAATAATACACAGGACCACCCATCGCATTACGTCCGCCTTTGCCTACAATTTCCCCAAACTCTGGCGATTCTTTGTAAGGATAGTAAATAAATGCTTTTTGAGCGGGTGGTAATTCACGCAAACCTGTATTGTGCGGCGAATCATTGATGGGGTGCAATGGGTCAAATTTCGCCCAAGTGCTATCTTTTTTGAAATCTCTTTGGTTGTAGGCCTTGTTATCTCCTACAAAAAGTGGCCATCCAAAATAACCCGCTTTACGAGCTTGATTCATTTCATCGTGTCCACGAGGACCGTATTTGTCAGAATTTTCACCTGCATCGGGGCCCACTTCACCCCAATATAAAAAGCCCGTTCTTTTATCTACCGAAATACGGTACGGGTTTCTGTTGCCCATCACATAAATTTCTGGACGAGCAGATGCTGTTCCTTTCGGGAATAAATTTCCTTCTGGAATCGTATAAGTTCCATCATCTTGTGGCTTAATTCTCAAGATTTTACCTCTCAAATCGTTCGTATTTGAAGACGTGTAACGAGCATCCCAACCTGAGCGTCCGGGGCTTCCATCACTCGGAGAAAATCCTTGCGAGTCAAACGGATTGGTATCATCTCCCGTTGAAAGATAAAGATTTCCTTGGGCATCCCAATCAATTGAACCGCCCGTATGGCAACAACCAGTACGCTTCACGGGTACCCGCAAAACCACTTTTTCAGAACTCATCACGAGCGTATCTTTTACCTCATCATACACAAATCTTGAAAGGTGTTGCAAGGTATCAGGCAAACCACGAGCGGGCGAATAATACGCATAAATCCAATGATTTTGGTTGTATTTTGGGTCAATATTCAAGCCCATCAAACCGTATTCATTTCCCGTAAAAACATTCAAATCAGCGACTACTTTAACTGATTTTTTCTTTGGATCATACATTTTCATCAAACCTTTGCGTTCGGTGAAAAGTACCTTCCCATTGTCTAAAACGGCTAATTCAGTTGGTTCGTCCAATTTATCCGTTAAAATAGTACGGATATAACGGTTTTCTTCGGGAGGCAAAGCACTTTTCACTTTTGAATAATCCAAAGCTGAGCCAGCGGCAGCCCATTGAAGTCCACCCCAGAAGTGTTTCAAAGCAATTTCTTCCGAAAAAGTCTCATTGGTATGTCCCCAATTGGAATAAAATGCCCGTCCACCATCAAATTCATGGTACCAAGCCATTGGGTGAAAATCGCCCATTTTGCCTTCTTTAAACGAATTTTCATCTACCGTAAATAATACTTTTACATCAGGATTAAAATTTTTAAAACTGTAAAATTCATCCGTATGCTCTAAGGTTTCAGGCATAAAATTGGTAGAAATATGCGTGCGGTCTTTGATGATAAATTTACCGTTTTGCACATTCGATACGTTTTTGCCGGGGTGTCCATTAAAATAACCACCCACTAATTTTCCGTACCACGGCCAATCATATTCCGTATCCGAAGCAGCGTGAACGCCCAAAAAACCACCGCCCGCTTGAATATATCTTTCAAAAGCGATTTGTTGTGGTTCGGTTAATACATTTCCTGTGGTACTATTGAAAACAACGACTTTGTATTTTTTTAGATTTTCTTCGTTGAAATTGGCGGCATTTTCTGTCGTATCCACCTCAAAACCATGGGCTTTACCCATGTCTTGAATGGCTTTGGTACAAAATGGAATGGAACTATGACGATAGCCAGCGGTTTTGGAGAAAATCAACACCTTCTTTCCCTGCAAAGGATTGGCGGTTTGAGCATGAAGCATTGTAATTCCCACAGTCAAGAGGGTTAACAATGCCGATAATATACGTTTCATAAAGGAAGTATTTTGTTGGGTGAATTTGTAAATACACAGAAATATTAGAAAAGTGTAAATATTTCGATGAAAATTAATGTATAAAATTAACAGTAAATTATAGAATAAAGTTAATTTATTGTAGCCAAATTATTATCAGACTTTGTATGGAAGGGGTGGGGAAATGAAATTTATAACAGTATTCATAAGCGGGTAAGCTCAAAAATAAAATTGCCAACTTTGTGCAAAGTTGGCAATTTTAAAATATAATTTTAAAATTATATTTTACCCTTTTTATTCAAGACTTGATATCTCAAAAGTGCTTCTAAATAATAATAATCCGCATACACCAAAGGCACATTAACTTCTGATTTTGCTGGTTTTGAACCAACCGAGTGCATCAAAATAAAGTTATTATTTTCGCCCAATTTTGCTTTGTAGGCGGGCGAAGAAAGGCTCTGCAACATTGTTTCTGCCGCTTTGTAATATCCTTTTCCATTTGCTCCCGGCATAGTTGATAATTCTAACAAAGCCGAAGCCGCAATTGCCCCTGCCGAAGCATCACGTTCTTCATTTGGAATATTCGGTGCGTTATAGTCCCAATACGGAATTTTGTCTTTCGGTAAATTTGGATTGTTGAGAATATAACTCGCAATTTGGTGGGCTTGCTTTAAATATTTCTTCTGTTTTGTTTCACGATACATCACCGTGTAACCGTATAATGCCCACGCTTGACCTCTCGCCCAAGCAGAATAATCGGCGTAACCTTGAGCGGTTTTTTTTCTCAAAATAGTTCCGTCTTTGTCGTAACAAATTACATGATAAGAACTTCCATTAGGTCTGAAATGATGTTTTAATGTACTGTCAGCGTGCGAAAGACAGATATTATAAAACTCTTTATTGCCAGATTCACGAGCCGCCCAGAATAAAAATTCTAAGTTCATCATGTTGTCGATAATTACGGGATAATCAAAGGATTGAAATTTATTCCAAGATTTAATAACACCCACTTTTGGGTCGAAACGTGTCGCTAAAGACTTCGCTCCTGTCAGCATAATATTTTTATATGCTGGATTTTTGGTTAGGCGTAATTCATTTCCGAACGGACAATATAACATAAAACCCAAGTCGTGCGTCCCCGTATTGTATTGCTCTTTTTGAATTGCCATCGTCCATTTTTCCGCTGCGGCTTTCCATTGTGGGTCTTTGGTTTCTTCAAATAAATACCACAACGAACCGCCAAAAAATCCACTGCACCACCATTCCGTTGGCATATCTCTTGGCGAACCGTCGGGATTTGTTGATTGGGGCGTTTTGGTAATATCTTGATGCGATTTTAACATTCCTTGATACTGTTGAGCAGCAAAGGCAAATTCTTTTTTAACATCAATCTTTGACTGGCTTAAAGCATTGAAAGTCAAAGAAAAGAGCAATATAATGGCGAGTTTTTTCATGTTAAATGTTGTTATGAGATAATATTTGATTGTTTAAATACGAAAGACATTTCGTTCTTTTTTTTACTTTCAAGGTATAAAATAACGACGGCACCGCTCTGAGCGATGCCGTCGTTGAAGTCGATAATTTGAGAAAACGTAATTTCATTTACTCAAAACGGCCTACTGATGTTCCTCTCTCAATAAATCATTTACCGTTTTCACAGGATTGAAAGTAATCAATGGAACTTCCACAAAAATGGTATTCCAATTTGCCATCGAGCCATTCCAAAGTCCTGGAAGTTCTTGGGCTTTTAAATCCTTTCCATCTTTTGATTTTTGAGTTACGAAGCCCGTTTTCAAGTCACGAAAATCCATTAAATCAAACTTTTTATTTCGATAGTTTTTCATCGAACAAATCAAATCAACGGGATTAAAGTGCGTTGATTCATTGAAAATGGACTTTTGCGCTTCATCGTTCATATCCACTTGGGCAGATTCAACGATTTGTAATGAAGTTGAACCATCGGCATTTTTACACCAAAAAGGACCTCCACCGGGTTCGCCCGTATTAGGCACAACGCCACATACACGTAAGGGACGATTAAGTTTTTTCTGATAATAAATCACTTTCTCATTGTGATTCATCCCCATAAATCCAACGGGGGGCAATACGCAAAGTTCTTGCTCGAAAAACTGATTAAGTTCCATCAAAAGTGGTTCGGAAGCCCATTCTTTTAGTTGGTATTGATAATCAAAAATACGGTCTTGAAATTTGAGTAAAACACCCGCCAAGGCTTTTTTATAAGCAATGGTTGGTTGTTTTATGCGGTCGGGAACCACATTGTCAATATTTTTGATAAAAATAATATCGGCTGAAATGTCATTCAAATTAGCCAATAAAGCACCGTGACCAGCGGGACGAAATAATAACGAACCGTCTTTTTCACGGAAAGGCGTATCATCCATATTCACCGCAATTGTATCGGTTGAACGGCGTTGTTCCGAGAAAGAAATATCAAATTTTACGTTGAATTTTTCTTCGTAAGTTGGCACAACTTTATTCAATAATTTCAAAAAACGACTTAAATGTTCGGGCGAAACCGTGAAATGCAATCTTACTTTTCCATCGTTATTGGCATAGTTTGCGCCTTCCACTAAATGTTCTTCTAAGGCAGTGCGAGATTCATCTTCGTATTGGTGAAACTTCAAAAGTCCCTTCGGAAGTGAACCATAATCTAAACCTTTTCGAGTTAAATAATAATCAACAATCGTCTGATTATCAGCATTTTCTGGCAATATTTTCTTTAAATCTTCCGCAAAAGCAAATTCATCTAACTTATCAAAAAACTGGTCAGTTGATTTGTCAGATTTCCCTTCTTCCAAAAAGGAAAATAAAGATTTAAACATACGAGTAGCCGCTCCCGAAGCAGGGACAAATTTTAGCGGAACAAGTTTTGAAACCTTCTTCTCGTAAAGTGCCGTTAAACTTTCTAATTGTTCATCCGTCAATTTCATTACGCCGTCGTTGAGGGTGGCGGCTTTTTGCAATTGCATAAAAGGAAAACCTTCTTTGAAATCATTGATTTGTTGATAAACAGTTTCTAAATCAATCCCTAATTCGTTGATTTGGGTGAAATCTTTTTCTAAAAACATAATATTGGGTTTGAGTAAGATTTTGGGTTTATACGTTCGATAAACAAAAATAGCACGACTCTGCGAATCGTGCTACTGTTTGCCAATTAATTATTATTTTGACAAAAAATAGACCATAAACTTAGCCTACGAATTATGAAATTATTTTATTCTGAATACCGCTTTCATTTCGTAACGAACTTTGATTTTTTGAACATCAATGGTGCTTTCAGGCATAGCATCGGCTGTTTCCATTTTCGCCGACCGCATCATCATGTTTGAATAAACGGGTTGGGGCGTATAACTTTGGTCGATTTCGATGATATCGAGTGCTTCGCCCATTTGTTCGCCAATACCTTCCAAAAGGAATTTTGCTTTTTCTTTGGCAGCTTGTAAAGCCTTGATTTTGATATCTTTACGGAGTTGTTCGATTCTTGAAAACTCATAGCGGTCGATGTTTGTAAAGGCAATTCCTTTCTCATCAACTTTTGAAATAATTCCATCAATTTTATAAAGATTAGCCACTTTCAGGATATAACTTTTGCTTTCTAAAAAGGTTAATGGCTTCTTTTTACCCCACCATTCACGATAACCATTTATAGCGCCAATGGTGAAATTTTCTTTTGGAATTCCTGCTTCTTCTACGGCTTTTTGAAGTTGTTTTTCCAAAACCATAATATCAACTTTATTTTTGTTGTCTTTATCTTTAAAATACTCCTGAAGCGATACCGTTACGAATATTTCATCGGGCAGCACTTCTTGTTCGGCACTACCAGTTACTTCAATTTTCTTGACGAGTGGTTTTTCCATAATTACTTGTTGGGCGTTACTCACGAAGGTACTCGTGAAAATTAAAGCACTGATTAAGAGAGATTTAGCTAATTTGTTCATCGGTTTTGTTATTTGGTTTAGCTTTAGAACGAGTGCATTTTTAGGAAAGTATTCATTAACAAAAGATTAACGTTTAACAGCGGTGAGATTTGAGCAATGAGCAACATAAATTCAATGCTCAAGGCTCACAACTCATTGCTTATGCCTCACACAACACATACAAATCCGATAAATTCCTTCCCAATCCATCATAATCTAATCCGTATCCCAAGACGAATTTATTCTCAATTTTAAAGCCAACGTATTGAATATCAATGGGTTGTTTTAAGGCTTCTGGTTTTTGGAAAAGGGTAACAATGGACAATGAAGCAGGATTTTGTGCCAATAATTGTTGTTTAATTTCAACCATCGTTAAGCCCGTATCCACGATGTCTTCCAAGACAATTATATCTCGATTTTCGATATTCTCCAACAGTCCCAAAATTTGGTGAACTTTGCCCGTTGATTCGGTGGCTTGGTAAGATGAAACCCTTAAAAAAGTGATTTCACAAGCCACCGTTACCGACTTCATCAGTTCGGCGGCAAACATAAACGAGCCGTTGAGAATTGCCAAAAAAAGAGGGCGTTTACCCGCATAATCCTGATTGATTTGTGAAGCCAATTCCGTGATTCTTTCTTCAATAATGGTTTTTTCAATAAAAACTTCAAAATGCTTGTCGTGTACTTGGATAGTTGTTTTCATAAATGCTGATTCAGTTTCGACAAAAATAAGTGAAACTTAATTTAA
>JBBAKY010000146.1:0-8144 GCA_040403295.1 Arcicella sp. | reverse complement strand
AAATAATTATGATTGAAGGAGATAATTTCTATTCTATCAAAAAAATGTTTTCGGGATTTTGACTTGTATGATGTATCCGGATAAATTCAATTCTGCCTTCGTAAACATCATAATAAATGACATATTTTTTTTAAAAAACCGTACGATGGGTAATCCCTTTCAACCCTTCCTCATATAAACGAAATTCAAAGGGCATTTTAGCAATTGTGAAGAGCAAGAAATCGTAAATGTCAGAAAATAGTTTACGAGCTTTTTGGGGATTGTATTGTTTCTTATAATCTTCAAGGCGAATCAAATCATCAAGAAAAATATCTTTAAAAACTAAGTCTCCTACGTTTTCAATCATATTCCTAAAATTGCTTTTGCCTCGCTTGCAGTGTGAGATTTGCTTTTTCCCGAAATATCAAGTTGCTCATTTAACTCATTGATGGTCATTGGTTTGCCTGGAATAGACATATTTCTAATGTTTCCTACACTAATGATTGACTTTTTTTCTAAGAGCGATAGGCAAGCCCATTACTTCAACTTCATCATTATTTGAAAGAATATTTATTTGAATAGATTTCATAGCCTTATCTTTTGTTTTACTTAAAATTAGAAAACATTTTTATAAATGACAAATAGTAAAGAAAGGATAATTATAAAAGATAAAAATTTAACCATAAAAAGGCTATTTCCACAACAGAAATAGCCTTTTTAAATATTTACACTAACAAATTAAGCTACTATAGAACTCATTACTTCCGTTTGTTTACGGATGGATTCTAAGTGAACTAATTTGAATAATTCTTCCACAAATTCTGGATATAAACCTAAACCAGTTGCTTGTTTTGCACGGTCTGCGTGAACTTGTTTCCAACGGTCAAGTTGAAGAACAGCTACGTTATTATCACGTTTATATTCTCCTAATTTCTCAACGATTGACATACGAGCCGCCAATACTTCCATTAATTCACGGTCGATATTGTCGATTTTTGAACGCATTGCTGCCAATTCATCCTTGAAATCAGCACCATAATTAGCATGACGTACTTCCAATTCACGCAACATTTGTCCTAAAACTTCTGGCGTAACTTGTTGAGAAGCATCCGACCATGCCGCATCTGGGTCACGGTGAGTCTCAATAATCATTCCGTCGTAATTCAAATCCAAGATTCTTTGCGACAATTCCATCAACAATGAACGTTTTCCCGCCATGTGAGAAGGGTCACCAATCATTGGTAATTGAGGGAACAAACGCTTCATCTCAACGGCTAATTGCCACATCGGAGAGTTACGATACTTTACTTCTTGCGCATTTGAGAAACCACGGTGAATAGCTCCCAACTTTTTGATACCGGAGTTTTGAAGACGTTCAAACGCTCCAACCCAAAGGGCCAAATCAGGATTCACAGGGTTTTTAACTAACACAGGAACATCCACCCCTTTCAAAGCGTCAGCCAAATCCTGAACGTTGAATGGGTTTACGGTTGTTCTTGCACCAATCCACAACACATCAACGCCGTATTTCAAGGCAAGTTCAACGTGTTCGGGAGTTGCCACCTCAATTGCTAAAGGTAAACCTGTTTGTTTTTTTGCCTCCACGAGCCATTTCAAAGCGGGTTCTCCCATTCCTTCAAAACTTCCTGGACGTGTACGGGGCTTCCATACACCTGCACGCATGATGTGGGCGTAACCTTCGGCTTTAATTCTGTTGGCAGTCTCCAACACTTGTTCCTCCGTCTCGGCTGAACATGGTCCAGCAATTATCAAAGGTTTGCCGTCAGTATTGATCCATTCCTGCATCGGCGTGATGTCTAAATTAGCATTCATTTTGGTAAACTTTATTCGTGATTCTTTTTAAACAATTTTTATAAACAAAACGTACTTTTATTTTAATGTTTCATCAAAATTTTATTGTTACTTTACGAAAAATAACGTCTTAATTTCAATAAAAAAGGCAGTAATAATTTCTTTTAAAAATTTAATTTAGTGAAACGTGTTTTTGTATTATTCTAATATGTTATCTTTGCAGGCTTTTGTAAAATAAAGTCAATACTCTAAATCTTAATAAATTGATAATCAATTGTTAAACTATCTTTAAGTTACAAAATATAAAAAGATTATTAAGTCCATAGAAATGACCAAAATGCCAACCACCAAACCCCTCACAATTTCTCCGAAAGTTAGTTTCGAAGATACTTCCGTTGCTTTTTCTTCCAAATCTAACTTACAGTTAAAAAAGATTTACTTGATATTTGCAAGTATGAATCAGAATTGGCTCGTAAAGTTAGGTACTTTTTTTATCAAACTATTTCTTTTTCTTCATTTTCCGATAAAAAAGTTGATTAAAATAACGGTCTTTGACCAGTTTTGTGGGGGAGAAAATCTGCAAGAATGTAATAAAACCATAGAAAATTTGGATAAAGCTCATATCGGCACAATTTTGGATTATTCCGTTGAAGGTGAAGATGATGAAAAAAGCTTTGAAAATACCACCCAAGAGATTTTATCAACGATAGAAAAAGCGAATCAAAATGTAGCAATTCCTTTCGCAGTCTTTAAAGTTACAGGCATCGGAAGTTCGGAACTGTTAGAAAAAGTGCAGAATCAAGAACCGTTGTACGAAGAAGAAAAAGTCGCTTTTGAGTTAATCCGTAAGAGAATGGATATGTTGTGCGGAAAAGCAGCGATGCTAAACGTCAGTATTTTTATAGATGGCGAAGAATCTTGGATTCAAGATACGATTGATCATTTGACTTATGAGATGATGGAAAAATATAATCACGAAAAATGCGTGGTTTATAATACTTTCCAAATGTATCGTAAGGACATGTTTGATAATCTGAAAGCTGCCACTCAACAAGCACGCAAACAAAATTATTTTTTAGGCGTGAAATTAGTGAGAGGTGCATACATGGAGAGAGAACGCCAAAAAGCTCACGAAGATAATTATTGTGAACCTGTTCATGAAACCAAAGCTGCTACTGACCATGATTATAATACAGCCATGGAGTATACGGTTGAAAATCGTGATACCATCTCAATTTGTGTAGGAACACATAACGAGTATAGTTGCAAATACTTAGTTGAATTGATGAATCAAAACCACATTTCCCCGACAGATTCCCATTTCTATTTTGCCCAATTGCTCGGTATGTCCGACAATATTTCGTTCAATCTTTCAAAAGCAGGTTATAATGTAGCAAAATATGTGCCTTACGGGCCAGTTGATGCGGTGATGCCTTATTTGTTCCGCCGTGCCGAGGAAAATACCTCTGTGGCAGGACAAGCAAGCCGTGAGTTTGTTTTGATTAAACGTGAATTGGTGAGACGTAAGCGATTGGTGTTTCAGGAAAAATAGATTTAATTTGAAAATTAGTTAATGCAAAAATTTGAATTGACTAATATAATTTCACAAGAAGCCACAAATTTAATCAATTTGTGGCTTCTTTATTTAGTATCTTTGCGGAGTAATTCAGCTGTCAGTAAACCGTTATCATTAAACAAAAATCAAAAATTATAATTATTTGTAATTTTACTACTTGTTTTACTACTAATCGTGCATTGAAAACTGTTAATTGATAACTATTAATTGTTAATTGGATATGTTTCGTTCTCCGTATAAATATTTTTGGCTTACATTTTTGTTGATTACTATCGACCAACTCATTAAATACGCCATCCATCATTACTTAGTTTATGAAGGCAATGAAATGGCCGTGTTTGGACAGTGGTTTAAGTTGCATTATGTTCTAAACAGAGGCATGGCTTTTGGCATGGAATTGAGTTTTATTCCAGGCGGATATGGCAAAATTGTTTTGAGCCTTTTTCGAGTAGTGGCCATGGTTGGAATTGGTTTTTATTTAGTAAGATTAGCCCGTAGAAATGCTCACGAAGGACTATTATGGAGTATTGCTGCCATTCTTGGGGGAGCAATTGGCAACGTAATTGATAGTACTTTTTACGGAAAATTATTGGGAAATTATCCCCCTGGGTCGCCAACCCCTTGGTTTCACGGACAAGTAATTGATATGTTTTTCTTTGATCCTTATCAAGGTTGGATTCCTGACTGGGTGCCACTATGGGGAGGCTCATGGTATTCAACACCAATTTTTAATTTTGCTGATGCCTCTATTTTTTGTGGAGTAGTTTCAATATTAATTTTTCAAAATAAGTTTTTTGACCAGCCTAAGAAAGAAGAAGTTATCAATAATAAATTTGTTGAAAATCAGAATATTGAAAATGAAATAGAAGATATTGATACTAAAGAAAAGGAATAGAAAGAAAGCCTTCATCGTCTCAAACGGTGAAGGCTTTCTTTCTTTGTAAATCAAACCGTCAATTCTCTGAAGACTTCTTCCATCGTTTTACCTTCTTGTTTCATCTCATTAATTGAACAATTTTTTACGATTATTCCGTGATTTATTATCACTACTCTATCACAAATTGCCTCTACTTCTTGCAAAATATGCGTGGAAAAAATAATGGTTTTTTCTTTGCCAATATTTCTGATAACGCTTCTAATTTCGGCTAATTGATTGGGGTCGAGCCCAGTAGTAGGTTCATCCAAAATCAATACTTTTGGGTCGTGAATGAGGGCTTGGGCGAGTCCAACCCGTTGGCGATAACCTTTGGAAAGTTGCCCAATCTTCTTTTTATATTCAAGCGAAAGGCCGAATAAATCAATCACTTCCGATATTCTTTTTTGCAAATTCTGACCTTTTAAGCCATAAATTCCGCCAATAAATGCCAAGAATTCTTTGACGTACATATCCAAATACAGCGGATTATGTTCGGGTAAATAGCCAATATTTTGACGAACATCCATCGGATTTTTCTGTACATCATAGCCACTCACTTCCACGTTTCCAGTGGTTGCGGTAAGATAGCCGGTTGCAATTTTCATCGTCGTAGATTTTCCAGCACCATTTGGCCCTAAAAAACCAACGATTTCACCCGCTTTGGCTTCAAAAGAAATATCATTAACGGCTTTTTGTGAACCGTAAATTTTGGTTAGATTCTGTACTTTTAACATTTTTTCTAATTATGAATTATGAATTATGAGTTTTAAATTATTCTATCACTCATAATTCATAATTTATGAAAACATTCCGCCCAAATCCATTCCTGGAATATTTGGCATTAAGCCTTTTGTGGCACTTTGAAGATGATCTTTTACTTTATCATCAATATTTTTCATTGCTTTATTGGTGGCAGCAACGATTAAATCTTGAAGCACTTCACGGTCTTCGGGTTTGATAAGGTCTTCGTCAATTTCGATTTTGAGCAATTGTTTTTTACCATTGACGGTTGCCCGTACCATGCCTGCACCTGATTCGCCCGTTTCAGTAATTGAACTCAATGATTCTTGTGCTTCTTTCATTTTGGCTTGGAGGTCTTTGACTTTGCCAAGCATTCCTATCATGTCGAACATATTTTTGTTAATTTAATTTCGAACGCAATTTACAATACTATTGATGTAACGCAAAAAAGAAACCCCAACTTATGTATTGAGGTTTCTTTTTGAAATATCTTTTGATTTTTAGTAAGCTAACAATAACGCACCTTCTTTCGTTGAGATTTGTCCAATGGTATCTTCCACTTCAATTTTAAAGGCATAACTTCCTTCCATGGCTTTGTTGCCGTTGCTCATTACGCCATTCCAACCTACCACGGTTGATTCGTTCTGATTCGATTCAAGTGGAAATGAGCTTTGTTCATCATAGAAAATAGCATTGCCCCAACGGTCGTAAATCGTCATTTTCATGCTTTTGATAAATTTTCCTCTAATCATAAATTTATCATTATTATTATCGCCATTTGGCGTAAAAATTTGAGGACTCATCACTAATGACGGTCTGAAAATTTTAATGACATTTGAGAGTGTATTGGGCAATCGGTCGGGGTCTGACGTACTCCAGCCAACTGGGCGAGTTTCAATTTGTACGTAAATTTCTTGACCTTCGGTTTCAGGTAATGGTATTGTGTTATAAGTATAAACTCCTTGCAAATTAGAAACAAGTTCTTTGATATTATTTCCTGTTAAGGGGTCAACTTTTTGAACAATATAACTGTCTGTATTAACAGAATGGGGTTTTTCTTTAGTCCAACTAACACTTGAGCCCGAACTTCTTAAAAATGTCGTACAAACTTTTTCAGATGGTTCAGATTCTTTATTACAAAGATTTGTCCATGTCATGTAATAACAATACTGTTGTTTATTAGCATCTGCGGTCAAATCTTGATAGATAGAATTATCTGTTTTTATAAGAGAAAATGCTTCTGTGAGTGAATTGGCTCTATAATATTTATAATTATTAGGTTTAATATCGGTTGGTTTATTCACCAAATTAAAATCTCCCTGTAAATAAACGTTCTTATTATCACCAGTCATTGTTGCTAAGAACTTAGGAATTTTTGAAGGAATTTTATTCGAAATAGCTTGTACTTTAATAATTTGAGAGTAGGAAAGTGAACCATAATTTGTCCTTACCCGATAAATATAATCATTTCCGCAAGTGACTGGTTGATGTTCAAAAGACAAATCGGTAATAGAATTTGAAGCAAATAAAGTTTGATCAACGGTTCCATCAACTCTCATCAAATCTACTTCATAATTAATAAATGGTGTAGGACTGACACCCGCAGGAGCCCCTCCATTGGCTCTTAACCACGAAATAACATTCTTGTCGTTTTCTGGAATCACTTTAGCAGGCGTTGTACAAATCTCTTGGTTACTAATCTCATTTGTTCCACAAACTAAATCAACGGCTGAAGCTTGAAAGCAATACTGCTTATCGGCGTTTGGAACGGTTATTCTTACTAATTCTGTAACACCAGTTGATGTGGAACCTTGTTGAAGGAAATGGTTAGTGTAATTATTATAATTGAGCGGGTCTGTAATGTCTCTTATATAAAAATTCCAAGTTGTACCTATTTGGGCTCCCAATTTAATATCAAATTCTGCTTTAATTGTTGTGCCAGCTATTGAAATAATGTTTGGTTTAAAAAGGCTGGTAGCATTAACGGTTTTCTGTCCCAAATTTAAAGAAGGGGCTAATACACATCCCCCCGTAGCTGAAACGCCTTTAATGTTAATAATCCTATTTCTGTTATCGGGCATTAGTGCTTTTAAGGTGTAGGGTAGCGTTTGCTTCCCCGTATTTTTGATAACATCACCTATGCCAGCCACTGGGGTAAAAGTTACCTCATAATCGTCAAAAATATTATTGGCATTTGTGGGGATAACGATTTGGAATTCACTGTCGGTGCAGGTATTAACGGTTGCTACGGGAGCTTTGGGTGCAATAACTTCAATGACTTGACAAGCATAGTGAATGCCTCCTCCCCCTGCTATGGCAGCAGAATTATCATATTGAATTACGACATATCTGCCCGGTCCATTATAAAGACTAAAACCATTTGCGTCGTTCGATTTTTCTATTAATTTGACACTAAAATCGTTATTAATATTACTGTAAGAACCAACTGGCAATAAGGATTGTATCGCAGCAGTATTAGACCAATGAGGACCTTCTTCAATAATCCAATAAGTATTACTGGTGGAAGATGTAACAGGAAGTGTATTTTTGAGAGTGATTACTTCGCCTTCGCATATCTTAATGGGAATATTATTAGTAGCAGTTAATGAACGACCACCATCTCCTTTAACATTTACTTTATTTCCATTAATGCTAAATTCACCTTTGACAGGTTCGGAAGTATTTTCGACTTTGCATCCTGTTTGGGAAAAGATATTTTCTGCCAGACAAGTCCATACAACAATGCCTATTAACACGGTTGTTATGTTTCGTATAATCCTATTCATATTTTATGGGTATCAATCCTCTCCAGTTCATACAGAAAATGTTATTAAATCACGTCAAAAAACATTTTGATGATTTAGTAAAACTTCATATCATTCTGAACGAAAATCTTAGGCTTTTTTTACATGGGTTACGAAAAATCTGTACAAAAATTGTGCTAAGATTTATTAAATTGTATTTCAGAGCGTAGAAAACCGTTAAAAATTTATTGGTTGCATAAAATGATATGCGATTAACGTGCTAAATCATAATTCAAGAAAATTAGAAAGGAATATTGTTAAATCAGAAAGGAATCGTTGTCTTTAATTTTCGTATAAATATACTATTTAAAATAAG
>JBBAKY010000145.1:0-8303 GCA_040403295.1 Arcicella sp. | reverse complement strand
AAAATTATTTTTTGAATATTTGCAGTAAATTATAAAAATCGCAATTAATCTTTAAGTATAAAATATTAATCTTAAACAATTAACAATTATGTCAATTAGCAAAACGTATTCTAAAAGCAAACCCGTTTGTAAAGTAACATTTGAAGTATCTGCAGAAACGGTAAACGGTGCAAAATCAGTAAGTTTAGTCGGAGATTTCAATGAATGGAATCCAACGGCATTGAAGAAACAAAAAGATGGTGCTTTCAAAGCATCAGTTGAATTGGAAAAAGGAAAAGAATTTGCGTTCCGTTATTTAGTGGATAACGATGTTTGGATTAACGACGAAGCAGCGGATAAATACATTCCAAGTGGTGTATCTTATGATGAGAATTCGGTAGTAATATTATAGGGGAGGAAAGTAGTAGAACAGGAAGGGAGACAGGAATTAGAAGAAAATCTTTTTCCTAATTCCTGTCTCCCTTCCTCCTGAAATTCCTTTTACACTTTCACAATCATCTTCTTCTCATACATCACCCAAAGGATGCCTAACCAAATGACGATAACCATCAAAGCGCCTGCCAAAGAAGCGTGATAAGGATTTGAAAATACTGAAACAATCCAATTTTTATACATCCACGTTTGCGAATTTACTTGTTCTCCACTCGCATCCGTAATTTTTATCATTCTCAAAATTCTTGGAATTAATCCCGACAAAAAGAAAACGGTAATGGCATTTACACCATAAACGACAAACGGTTTCGTCCATTTTTGGTAGCCTTTTACATCAATCAGCCAATAAAAACTTGCTAAAAAACACACCGCCAAACCAGAAGTCAAAAGTACGTAAGAACTCGTCCACAGAGCTTTATTGATGGGAAAACCTGCTGAATTCCACGCCCAACCCAATGCCATTGATACGCATCCGAATAAGTACATAAAAATCAATTTCTCATTAACTTCTTTATCCTTTCGTTGTAGCCAATTCCCTGTCAAAACGCCCGAAAGTCCCGTGGCAACGGCTGGAAGCGTACTCAATAATCCTTCTGGATCCCACGTTTTAGCAGCTTTGTATAAATGTGCCGTTCCGAGAATAATTCTATCAAAATATGCGCCTAAATTGAATTCAGGTTCAAGATTGGCAGGGCCAAAATGGGACACGGGAACGAAAGTCATCAAAATCCAATAGCCGATTAAAATTACCGCAAAAATGATTTGTTGCGTTCGGTGTTTTGTGGTTAAAAATATTAAAGAACAAACTAAAAATACCATCGCAATCCGTTGTAAAACCCCAGGAATTCGAACGATAGAAATATCGAATTTTGGAAATAAAGATAGAAAAAGTCCTAAACCAAAGAGTTTGAGCGAGCGAGTGAATATTTTTATAACTGTCTGCTTATCAGCGATTTTCCCTTGAAAAGCGAAAGAAATGGACACGCCAACGATGAATAAAAAGAAGGGGAAAACTAAATCCGTGGGTGTGCAACCGTTCCATTCGGCGTGGTCGAGGGGAGCGTAAAGATGTCCCCAATCGCCAGGATTATTGACCAAAATCATCATGGCTACCGTCATACCACGGAAAACATCGAGTGAGAGTAAGCGTTTATTCATAAAATGTATAACGAACTTTCCAGTTCGTATTTTTCAATTTTCAGTTTGTGATTTTACGAATTTACCGTTTTTTCAATGCGATACAACCAAAAAGACCCCCAAATTTGGGGGTCTTTTTGCTGAAAATAAATTTTATTGCTAATTCTCCGCCCGATAATACATGGTAGAACAATTCTCTTTCGTTAAAGTTTTATTTGCCTGATGAGCAATATCCGAAGTTGTAACTGCTTGAATATTAGCAGATTCCTGATTGGCATATTCCACATTTCCTGCATTGGCAGCAAAAGCTAAATTCATGGCACGGTTCAATAATTCTACTTCCGAAAACACCAAAGTTGATTCTGCCTGATTTTTTACTTTCGTTAATTCTTCTTCAGAAACTGGATTTTTCAAGAAATCATCCAGCACATGTTGAATAGCGGCATCGCCTTCTTCAATGCTTACGCCTTGGTTCAAATTTCCTTGAATAACCATCAATCCTGGGTCGAGCGAAGCCGTTACGTAGGCATTAACCGAATTGAAAATCTGATTTTCTTTTACTAACTGATTGTATAACCTCGACGATTTGCTTCGTCCCAACATATCACTCGCCAAATCAAGGGCATTAAATCCCAAATCATGTCGTCCTTGAGTGTGATAAACCTTGTAAATAGCATCTAAAGGCACTTTTGCCGAAGTTTCCAAGAATCGGGCGGAAGTTTGAATTGCTTCTACTGGCAGATTTTTCTGCGCCACATTTCCCGCTGGAATTGGCTCAAACCATTTTTTGCACAATTGTTTTACTTGCTCCACGGTCACATTTCCTGCCACCACTAAATTGGCATTATTGGGCAAATAATGTTTGTAGAAAAATCCTTTTACATCATCCATTACGGCATTTTCGATATGTGAAATTTCTTTGCCGATCGTTGCCCATTTGTACGGGTGCGTTTCGTAGGCGAGCGGACGAAGTTTCAACCAAATATCTCCATAAGGTTGATTTAAGTAACGTTGTTTGAACTCCTCGATAACTACTTTTTGTTGTACATCTAAAACCTTCTGGTCGAACGAAAGTGACATCATGCGGTCGGATTCCAACCAAAAAGCCGTTTCCAGATTGACAGACGGCAAGGTGATATAATAATTTGTAATATCGGGGGAAGTAAAAGCGTTATTCTCCCCACCGACCTTTTGGAGAGGCGTATCGTAGGAAGGAATATTCTTTGAACCACCAAACATTAAATGTTCAAATAAATGGGCAAAACCCGTTTTGTGTTCTTCTTCGTCCCTTGAACCCACATTATAGACAATATTCACCGCCGCAAATGGTGTGGAATGATCTTGGTGGACATATACTTTTAATCCGTTATCTAATATAAAATGTTCGTACGTTATCATTTTTAAGCGATAAGCTGTGAGCAATTAGCCTTCAGCTTTGTTTTAAATTTTATTTTTCAGTAATTTTCAATTAACAAATATACGCTATCTAAACTGTTTCTATTAAGCAAACAATCCCAATATGACCAAAATACTTCAATTTCTTTTCATTACTCAAATCTCATTGCTCATTGCTTATCGTTCGAACAGTCAAATCCTAAGTGATGTCGTAACTCGTCAGCAAATTTCACAAGGTTTAGACAAAATGTATTCGTATGATTTTAAAGAGTCGGCTGAAATTTTTCTAAAGATCAAGGCAAAATATCCAGCACATCCCGTTTTCTATACTTTGATGGCTATTCAAACAGAGCTTCAATATTCTCCCCTGAAAGATTACCCTGCCCAACAAAAAGTCTATCTGGCATACCTAAACCAAAGTAGAAATTTGGCGGAAATGATGTTGGATAAAGATGAAGACGACATTGAAGCCAGTTTTTTCGAGTTGGCAACTTTGGGGTATTTAGCCGCTCATGATGCTGATAATCAAGAATTTATAAAAGCAGTTGGCGTGGCAAAAAAGGCTTATTCTCACCTAAAAAGAGGATTGTCATTAACCGAGAAGCAACCTGAATTTTTATACACTTCGGGAATTTACAATTATTTACGAATTGAGTATCCCGAAACACATCCCATGATAAAATCGGTAATTTGGATGTTTGCCGATGGGAATAAAAAATTAGGTTTGCAGCAATTGGATTTGGCTACTCGCAAGACTATTTTTGTGAAAAACGAAGCAACTTTTTATGCAGGATACATCTACACAAAGTACGAATCAAATTTTGCCAAAGCGCTGACCTATAATAATATACTAATAGAGAAATACCCCGATAATTTGCTCTACCAAATGCAAAGAACTGAGTTTTTGACAGCAGTTGGACGTTACGACGAAGCAGAAGATTATGCCGATAAAATTATGAAACAGAAGGGAATAATGTTTCAATGTGCAGGAAATATCTTTAAAGGATTGATTGCAGAGAAAGCGAAAAAAGACGATAAAACAGCGGAGATTTTATTGCAAAGAGGGGTAAAAATGCCTTTTGATGAACGTTTTACAAAGGATTATCACGCCCTTGCTTATATGGGACTCGCACAGATTGCCAAGCGTGCAGGGGAAATGGATAAGATGAAAGAGTACGCCAAAAAAGCCTCAAAAATGGCAGAATATAAATCAACATTAGCCGAGGCGAAGGCAATGTTGAAATAAGTTGATGGCACACGGATTGAACGGCTTAGACACAGATTTTTATTTTTCAAAAAAAAAATATCGTTTTCGTAAGAAAACTTAATCCGTGTCTAATTCGTTCAATCCGTGTGTAATCATCACCTACGCATTTCTTGCAATAATTTATTGGCAAAAATAAATTCGTTTAACTCTGGCACAGTTGAGGTACGAATATTTGAATTATCCCCTTCCCAGAGTTTCTGGCCTTTATATAAGAACATAATTTTCTGTCCCATTCCAATTACAGAATTCATATCGTGCGTAATTACCACCGTTGTGATATTGAATTCATCGGTTATTTCTTTGATTAATTCATCAATTTTCACAGATGTCAGTGGGTCAAGTCCAGAATTTGGTTCGTCACAAAAAAGGTATTTTGGGTTCATCACAATGGCCCTTGCAATGCCCACCCGTTTCTTCATTCCACCCGAAACTTCGGAAGGCATTCGTAAACCTGCATTTTCTAATCCAACCCGTTTTAGGCAAAATTCAGCTCGTTCAATCTTCTCTTTTTCCGACATATCCGTGAGCATATCCAAAGGAAATTTTACATTATTCAAAACTGTTTTAGAGTCAAATAATGCCCCACCTTGGAATAAAACGCCCATTTCTCGACGAATTGCTTTGCGAGTTTCTTCGTCTGAATTGTGAAAATCACGGCCGTCGTAAAGTACTTCACCCTTTTCTGGCTTCACGATACCAATCATACATTTAAGCAAAACACTCTTTCCCGTGCCACTTCCACCGATAATTAAAGAGGTTTCGCCAGGTTTGAAAGAACCGTTGATTCCTACCAAAACGTCTCGTCCGTTGAAGGCTTTACTTATGTTTTTTATTTCTATCATTGTATTATGGATTAGAGGAAAAATTTCATAATCTTTTTTTAAACATTTCTTGTGAAAATATAATTCTCTCAAATTTACCTTCTTTTACTTTTTGTCTTGATACAAGAAGTAACAAAAAAATCAAGAAATCCCTAAACTCGCTAAGCTCAAACAGAGGAATTTCGCAAATAGCTTACAGGTTTTTTCGTAAGTCACTCATTTTTAAGGAATTATACATTTAGTTGATAACTTTAGTTTTTTAGCCAATCCTACAAATTTTCAATGTCATTCAAATACATTTCTGCCTGTTTCAAAATCTCCACTTTTTGTTCGGGCTGCATTTTGTTCCATGTTATGTAAGCCATGCCGATACGTGGATTTTTGGAAAGTTTATCGGCGTGGCGGTCATAAAAATTCCAATAAAGACTATTGAATGGACAAGCCTTATACCCAATCTTCTTAGATTTGTCATAAAAACACGTGCCACAATAATGACTCATTTTATCGATGTAATTTGCTGAAGAAACGTAAGGTTTCGACCCCACAATGCCACCATCAGCATACTGGCTCATACCTCTGGTATTGGTGATTTCGACCCATTGAATAGCATCAATATAAATGCCCAAATACCATTCATCCACTGCGTCTGGGTGAATACCTGCCAGCAAAGTAAAATTACCGATTACCATCAATCGTTGGATATGATGAGCGTAGGCATAATCCAAACTTTGCCCGATAGAATGTTTCAAACAGTTCATTTTAGTCTCGCCTGACCAGAACCAGTTAGGGAGCTTTCGGTCATGGTAGAAATAATTAAGGGTTTCATAATCAGGCATTTTAGCCCAATAAATTCCACGCATATATTCTCGCCAACCAATTATTTGCCGAACAAAACCCTCAATTTGTGAAATGCTGATTCGGTCTTGGTTATCCTCCCAAAACTTTACGGCACGGTTTACCACTTCCAAAGGTGAAAGTAATTTGGAATTCATCGAAAATGATAATCTTGAATGATAAATTGACCAGTAGGATGGGTGCATAGCATCTTCAAAATTGCCGAAATTTTCTAAACAATTTTCAACAAAAAAGTCCAGCAAATGCAAAGATTCAGCACGAGAGGTTGCCCAAATAAATGTCTTTGGATTTACCTTTCCAATGGTTTTGATTTCTTGGTTTTGTATTAGATTATAAATCTCCGAAACATCCTTTTCAAAAATCAACGGCTCGATGGGACGATGATTATTTGGGAGTTTTTTACGGTTATCGGCATCATAATTCCATTGCCCTGTCAGTGGCTCAGCCCCATCCATCAAAATTCCATATTTTTTACGCATCATTCGATAAAAATTTTCCATCAAAAAGGACTTTTTACCCTTAAAAAAAGCATCAAATTCTGCGGACGAAATCATGAAATGTTCGGTGCTATAAATTATTATTTCTACCCCCAATGACACATAGTTTTTCAACTGCTCACTCAAACGGTATTCATCAGGTTGCTGAAAATTAAACACCTCAATATCAAGGTCTTGAATGATTTTATCAAGATTTTTAGATAAAGATTGGGTATTATTTTTATCATCTAATTTTATATAAATTACCTGATGTCCTTGCGAATGGAGATATTCTGAAAAGGCACGCATAGCCGTGAAAAAAGCAATAATTTTTTGGATATGATGATGAACATAATCAGTTTCCTGACGTATTTCCATCATGACATAGAAAACGTTTTGATTTGTTTCTTTAAACCAAGAATGTTGGTGATTGAGTTGGTCGCCGAGGATGAGGCGTAAAGTTCGTTTCATATAAAATCAATGTTCATTTGGGGAACGCTAATTTTAGAACTTTGGTTTGAAGTAAATTGTTGAAAATAATCAATAGATAATGGACGATCATTTTCCTTGAGAAGAAGTAAAAAAGAGAAAACTAATCATTTCAAGAAAATAAAAAGCGTTTCATCCTGTTTTTCAAAAAATCTGAAATCTTTTATATTAAGTACCCTTTATGATAATTCTTTACAAAAAGCCCACCTTGTCATTCTCTATCAATCTATTATCTAAATAGAATAGCTGATTATATCCCCAAAAATGTCATGATGAAGCACGAAAATAGTTTCTTAACAGAATGACGGGTAAGCAAACATTTAAGTCATTCTTCTTTAATTAATTCATTCTACATCATCATCTTGTATCTTATTAAATTGTGCTGAGGCTATCGACACAATTTTAGATCACTAATTCACAAACCCTAAAATTGCAAATCCCAAACCACGGCCGTATTTTTACAGAAAATTCAGCATTTTACAAAAACCTCATGGGACTTTTAAACGCTTTGATGGGAAATTCTTCAGAAGTTTCCCCCGACAAAATAGCACACGAATTTGAATCAATTTTGATTGATGGCGAAACCATTATTAAGTCTTTTAAATTGATTCGGGATATGTTTGTTTTCACGAATAAAAGATTGATTTTAGTCGACAAACAAGGCGTTACCGGCTCAAAAACCGACTTTATGACCATTCCTTATAAGTCAATCAACTATTTCTCAAAACGCTCTGCGAGCCTTTTGGACCTTGATGCTGAGATTTTAATTTGGATAAAAGGCTCGGATAATCCAATTCAAAAAGAATTCCGCAAAGGCGAAAACATCAATGATGTCTATAAAACGTTAAGTACTTTTGTGCTGGCGTAACCCCAAAAAATGACCAAAACAGAAACTGAATACCGACAAATTATTGCCATTTGCAAAACCTTATTCCAGAAGAAAAACAAGGACTACGGCACATCTTGGCGGATTTTGAGATTACCAAGCCTGACCGACCAGATATTTATCAAAGCCCAACGAATTCGTTCTATTCAAGAAAAAGGTGTTCAGAAAATTGAGGATGGTATCGAAGGAGAATTTATCGGGATTATCAATTATTGTGTAATTGCTTTGATTCAAAAAAAGTTAGAAAATTCTGAACAAAATGAATTTTCAGAACAAGAATTGAGTGATTTATACGATGAACAAGTGGAAGAAACGTTGAAGCTGCAAAAGGATAAAAACCACGATTACGACGAAGCATGGCGTGATATGCGGGTGAGTTCGATGACGGATTTAATCTTGATGAAGATTTTCAGAACCAAACAAATTGAAGATAATCAAGGCGTTACGTTGGTTTCAGAAGGCGTGGAAGCCAATTATCAGGACATGCTGAATTATGCGATTTTTTGTATGATTAAGATGAAATTATAAAATAAATCTTTAACTTA
>JBBAKY010000144.1:0-8415 GCA_040403295.1 Arcicella sp. | reverse complement strand
AAGAATTAATAGTGATTTAAAATTCTTGATTACCTATTAATTTCAAAAGGACAGATGTAACATAACTGAATATGCATTTCTGCGAGCAGTAATACTGCCTACCAAAACCCAATGATTAGGTATAAAAAACTATTCCCCCTCATCATTTTTACCTATTTCTACTTCTCCTATCTTGCAGTTAAACCAACGTATTTTACCGTAATTCTCGCCCAAAAAACTATCTTTGAGAAAACATTTACTTCATCAATTTATCATGCCCAAAAAACTCAACGAAATCATTCATAGAAGTTCGGTTAATCTTACGCTTTTTGCTTCTATCACGGCCTTTTTTACGTATATGTGTTTCTATCCCTTTAGGCGTGCTTATACAGCGGCAACCTACGAGGATTTGGCATTTTTTGGCGTGAATTTCAAAATCTTAATTATTACAGCACAAGTATTGGGTTTTGCCGTTTCTAAGGGTTTAGGAATCAAATATGTTTCAGAAATGTTGCCCCAAAATCGTTCTCGTAACTTATTGATAATGATTGGTTTATCGTGGATTTGTTATTTATTTTTTGCCCTTACACCTGCTCCTTATAACTTGCTTTTTATATTCATGGCAAGCCTTCCATTAGGCATGGTTTATGGAACTATTTTAGGATTTTTGGAAGGAAGAAAAACGACAGATTTATTGGTTGCAGTATTAACGGCTTCGTTTATTATGGGTTCGGGATTTGCCAAAAGTATCGGCAAATGGGTGATGACGAGTCTGGGCGTAAGTCAGTTTTGGATGCCCTTCATTGCCTGCGCAATTATGATTGTTCCCTTCGGGATTTGTGTTTGGTTGATGGGTCAAATTCCACCACCAACCGAAGAAGATAAAGAAAATCGTACCGAGCGGAAACCGATGCAAAGGGCTGACAGAAAGGCTTTTATTAAAGAATTTGCGCTGAGTATGACCATTTTTGTGGTCTCTTACGTTTTGCTTACCACCTTCAGAGAATTTAGGGATAATTTCACGCCAGAGATTTGGAAATTGTTGGGTTACGGTAATAATTCTGCGATTTTTACGCAAACCGAAACGCCCATTGCTATCACCGTATTATTGATGATGGCGGCGATGCGTTGGGTACAAAATAATTATAAAGCTTTCATAATTATCCAATTATTGATGTTAGCAGGAGGTGTTCTAATTGGCTTAAGTACACTACTTTTTCAACAAAAAATCTTATCACCTGTGGTATGGCTTACTACGTTGGGTTTGGGTGTATATATGGCGTATGCGATGTGCAACAGCCTTTATTTTGAACGCATGATTGCCACTTTTAAGAAATCTGGAACGGTGGGATTCTTGATAACTTTTGCTGATTATTACGCTTATATTGGTAGTATTTTAGTGTTATTTTACAAAAATTTCTTCCAAAAAAGCATCAATTATCTTGACTTTTTTATCATGCTATCTTACATAATATCTGTTATTTACGTAATATTAGTAGCCCTTTCAATGTGGAATTTGAGCATTTATAATCGAAAACAAAAAGGCATTTGAAAGTTATTCTTTCAAATGCCTCATAAAAAGGGAGTTACTTATTATTACGCAATACGATGTTTTCAATCGGTTAAAATTTACTCCTAATTTCTTGATTTTAAACTTAACGTGTTTCAAGGATGTTCCTTTGTAACAATTTCCGTCAGCTATTACTTCATGAAAAGCGTTAAAAAAAGATATTTTTTGGGATTATAAATTGATATTTAGGCAATGTTCTGGGGTAGTAATTTTACATAAATTATTGGGCGGAAGTCCCATTTTAGGCTTTTTAGGATTTTTTTATTAAATTTGTATTCTCATTTTTATAGTAAAATTGATTTTCATCCTTTGTTTTGTCTATTTGAAAGACAGATTTTAAGAGTCAATTAATTCTTAACTAACAAGCAATAAAACATTTTTTAATGTCTAATATGCTGAAAAACAGTTTATTAGATAGTTAGAGTTGCTTTTCCATTATGATTTTTAAAAGTGTATATGTTACAGTAACTCTTGCTCTTGTAAATTTAATTAACCCTTCAAACGACGACAAAGCCAGTGCTGGCACTGCTTCGTTTTATGCTAAAAAGTTTGAAGGGAGACGTACCTCAAGCGGACAACGCTACCGAGCTACTAAACACACCGCCGCACATCGTACCTATCCCTTTGGCACTCAGTTGGAAATTACAAATCGTAAGAACGGCTTAAAAACTATCGTGAAAGTCAATGACCGAGGGCCACACATAAGAACCCGCTTGATTGATTTGTCATATTCGGCGGCCAAGGATTTGGGATTATTAAGTTCTGGAACGGCATATGTAACAATCAAAGTCATTTCATTAGGAAAACCTTCTGATTTAAACCTAAATGATGACGAATCGTTGAAAGAATCAACGGTCGTAGCCTCAATATTTCCTAATTTCAAGCCCGAATTTTTAGAGAAAAAGCATCAATATATGGTTGTTACGAAACAACCCGATGGGAATTCGAGAGTCGAATATTCGGATGTAAGGCCTAATTAGATGTAGTTTTTTAAAATTCGATGTTATTGTTTGCGAAGACACGGACAACAACATCGGATTTTATATATTTGCCGCTCCTATTTTTTAGATAATGAATTTCCTAATATTGTCTGTGTCTTTACGGAAAATATCAACCGTAAAAAAACTATCCCCAATTTTATACTTACCCGCTTAATTTCTTGGATTTCTACCTGTAATGGTAATTTATTTTCTCATTAAGCGAAATAAATATACTATGATTTACACCCTTAGTATTCTCTTTTGCTTAATTTTGAAGTGTAATCAAATCAGTCCTATATTCAAAAATTATGAAGATAGCCATTCACGGGCGCATATTTAAGGAGGAAACAAAACCTTTTGTACAAGCAATGTTCGATTTGTTTGTACACGAAAATGTTGAACTCCAAATTTCTGAATCCTATTGGGCAGTTCTTTCAGAAGCGGGTATAACGCATTCAGCCACCACATCAGCTTATACCAATAAACAAGACCTCTTTGAAGCCGATTTTGTGTTAAGTTTAGGCGGTGACGGCACACTTTTAGACGCTGTTACTCACGTTGGTGACCGTGAAATCCCCATTTTAGGTGTCAACATAGGTCGATTAGGATTTTTAGCAACGGTTTCTCCCGATAAAATTCAGGAAAGTTTGAAAGAAGTTTTTGCTGGAAATTATGTACTTGATAAACGTACCTTAGTGAGCATCAATACTACCTTAAACGGGGAGGTAGTTGATATATTTAACGGTATAAATTTTGGCTTGAATGAATTAGGAATTATGAAAACCGATACCTCTTCAATGATTATGGTTCGGGCATTTCTGAACGGAGAATTTCTGAATACGTATTGGGCAGATGGATTAATTATTGCAACTGCCACAGGTTCAACGGGTTATAATTTAAGTGTTGGTGGCCCATTGGTGATTCCGACCTCAGATATTTTTGTAATTTCTCCAATGAGTCCCCATAATTTGAATGTTCGCCCTTTGGTCATTTCAACGGACTCTGTATTATATTTTGAAGTAGAAAGTAGAAGTAATAATTGTTTGATTTCATTAGATGCTCGCTCCAAAGTGGTGGACAGTAACATCAAAATCAGGATGGAGAGGGAGAAATTTAAGGCAAATATTATCAAATTATCCGATACCAACTTTCTCAATACCCTCAGAAGTAAATTAAATTGGGGATTTGATGTAAGAAATTGAAAGGAGAAAAGGAAAAATGGAGATAGGAGAATTAATATTTTCTCCTGTCTCCATTTTTCCTTTTCTCCTTTTATTACGCTACTGCAATTTCTTTAATTGCTGGTTTCAATTCTTCTTTTTTAGGAAGACCCACGTGCAAGATACCGTCTGTGTATGTAGCATCAATTTTATCTCCATCCACATTTTTAGGTAAAGTGAAAGTACGTTGGAATGAAGTATAATTAAACTCTTGACGGCTAAATTTCTCCGTTTTCTCTTCCGTTTTTGCTTCTTGTTTGGCGGAAATTGTCAAGCGATTTTCGTGAAGACTCAATTTAAAATCTTCTTTTTTCAAGCCTGGAGCGGCAACTTCTATTTGAAATGCGTTTTCGTCTTCTTTAACATTCACTGCTGGGATGTTATTGTAGGCTACGTTATTGAAGGATTTTGCTGGAAACATGGTGTCTAAATGGTTAAAAAATTTGTTAAATTCTGAATTGTAAAATTGGTTTGTTGGTTGATTTACGCTGTAAACTTTCATGATTTTATATCGTTTTGAATGTTAATTGTTAAGTTTTTGATTGAAAGGTCTTAAGATTAGATTATTTCAAATTTTCTTTCAATCGAAATTTCTTATTCTTCAAATGCTGTTCCACCCTATTTTTAATGCCATTATGTCTTCTTTTTTCTGAAAAATCAATTAAAAAAGTGACATAATTTCCGATTAATACTTTTTTGTTCTATCTATATCTGTCATTATTAATCTTTAAATTCAATAAAATACTTATTTAACGGTCGGTTTGACTTATTAAATGGTTCACATCTTCTGATTTAACCTTTATACCTTGCACACATTAATTCAGTACATAAAATCCATGTAAAATCATGAAAAATCAATTTATTGTAACCCTGCTATTTTTTTGCGTGAGTGCCACCGTTGCGATGGCTCAAACTAAAAAGCCTATAACCAAGAAGCCGACAACTACCGTTAAATCAACGGTTCCAAAGACGACAACGACGACTAAAAAAGCGACGATAACAACCACTACTACAACACCAGTTGTAACGCCTTCTACTGTGGAACAAAATAAATCGACGACTGCTAATACGACAACCACAACAACGCCAACCCAGACAACAACTCCGGCTACTACAACGACCATACAGTCTTCTGGACCATCGAAGGAAAAAAAGACTTCTGAGCCAACACCGGAAAAAGTGCGAATACCCAGACAGCCGAGTGGTAGTTATTCGGGACGAGTAAAATTTGGCATTAGAGTGGAGGCTTCTCAGGTTGTGACTTTTGAAGAAGGGGTTTCTTTGGCATTTTCGCCTGGTGTTAATGCAGGTATAATTGTTAATATTCCTTTTAGTGAAAAGGTTTCGATTCAACCAGAGGTACTTTTTTCAATGCAATCAGTTAAAATATCGGATACTGGAACCCCTGATTATTTGAAAGTTACTGGAAATAGTATTTTAGCACCAGTTACCTTAAATTTAAATTTAGGGCACGGTTCAACAAAATTCATGGGTAATTTGGGAGGATACGCCCAATATGCGCTTAGTGCAAGTACAGAACAATCAATTGGCGGAGTCAAAACATCCAAAACAGTTGATTTATCTGGAACCGATAAGTTTAATTATGGAGCAGTGGTAGGTTTGGGGGTAAAATTGAATAATAGCTTTTTAATTGAAGCTCGCTCATTTTATGATTTGAAAGAATCTAATAATAAAACGATTGTTGCTACTGTGGGCATTGGATATTTGTTCTAAAAATACTTGAATGCTGTCATTGCTAATGTAGTGAAGCAATCTTATGGAATGATGAAAGAATATTCAAAGACTATTTCATCATTCAAAAGGATTGCTTCGTTGCATTCGCAATGACAAAGTATTACACTTCTACATCTACTAAATTCCTTACAATATCCTCAAAAGTATCTCGCTTGCGAATTAATTTTGCTTCGCCATCAATTACCAAAACCTCCGCAGGCAATAACCTCGAATTATATTGAGATGCCATCGAAAAACAGTAAGCTCCCGCATTTTTCATCGCAATAATATCCCCAGCCGTTACTTTATTCATCAAGCGTTCGCCTTGTGTACCTTCGGGAGTCCACGAAAAAGTATCCGTTTCGCAAATATATCCCACAACTCGGTATTCATCTTGCGCAGTTTCATCTTGATTTGAGGCATTAAAAATATCGTGATATGCCCCGTACATCATGGGTCTGCCCAAATGATTTAAGCCTGAATTTACGCCCACAAATGTCTTGATTGGATCAGTTTTTACCACGTTTGCAGTCGTCAAAAATGTACCTGCTTCACTGACTAAAAACTTGCCAGGTTCAAACCATAATTGCAATTCACGACCATATTTTTTAGAGAAATTAAGGAAAGCATTGGTTAATGTTTCGCCTACTTTTGCCATATCCGTAACTACGTCTCCTTCTTGGTATGAAACTTTAAATCCTCCACCTAAGTCAATGATTTCTAAGTCTTTGAAACTAAAAGCCATCTCTAAAATTGCTGAAGCCGCTTTGGTAAATGCATCCGCATTTTTTACATCCGAACCCGTGTGTTGATGCAAGCCGATAATTTTCATATCATATTTCTCAACAATGGACAAAATTTCTTCTTTTTGATGAATCGAAATTCCGAACTTAGATTCTGGATGAGCCGTCATAATTTTTTCGTTGCCCCCGCCAAAAACGTGCGGTTTCAAACGAATCAAAGCTCCTTTTGTATTGCCATAACGTTGCCCGAATTTTTCGAGTACGTCTAAATTATCCAAATTGATACGAGTTCCTAATTCTGCCGCCAATTCGATTTCATCAAACGAAACACCGCTGGGCGTAAAAGTGATTTGTGAACCTTCAAAACCAGCCATCATCGCCAAGCGTAATTCTTCGGGCGAGACAACATCAATTTCCACTCCGTGTTTACGCATTAATTTCAAAACCGCCAGATTGGTGTTGGCCTTGCAAGCATATTTTATCTTTAGATTAACATTCTTGAAAGAATCACGGAGAATGGAGATTTTTTCGATAATTTTGTTAGCGTCATAGACGTACAAAGGCGTACCAAATTGCTCAGCTAAATCGGTCAGTGGAATGGATTGAATGTGGTAATATGACATTTATTTCTTGATTTTTTTGCAAAGATACGCCCAATCCAACAATTAAACTGTGTCAATAAACTGAATATTTCCAAATGAAAAAACTATTAATCCTCCTCTTAATCGTGCAAGCGACATTCACCAACGCCCAAATCAAAAATGGCCCCATGGTTGGTTATTCCGAAATGAAAGAGGTCATGCTATGGGTACAAACCGAAAAACCCGCCAAAGTGAAATTTGTGTATTGGGAACAAGGAGCTTCCACTAAAAAGATGACCACGGAAGAAGTTCTGACCACAAAAAAGGATGGCTTCACCGCAAAAATTGTTTGCGACCAGGTAACGATGGGGAAGAAATATACTTACGAAGTATTGTTGAATAATAAAGTTGTTGCCCGAAATTATCCGTTGGCTTTTCAAACGCAAGAGCTTTGGCAATACAGAAAAGACCCACCCAACTTTAAATTCGCTTTGGGAAGTTGTAATTATGTAAATGAATCTGAAACTGACCGACCTGGAAATGGCTACGGCGCTCATAATGAAATTTTCAAGTCTATTTACGATAAAAAGCCCGATTTTATGGTTTGGGGAGGTGATAATCTCTATTATCGTGAAGCAGATTGGGGTACTCGCACGGGAATGATTCACCGTAATACCCACTCACGCAATGTGCCAGAAATGCAAGCATTGTTAGGAAGTACGCACCATTACGCCATTTGGGATGACCATGATTTTGCCAATAATGACTCCGACCGTTCTTTTGGCAATAAGGATATGGCACTCGAAATGTTTAAGTTGTTTTGGGCAAATCCAAATTTTATTTTCAAAGACGAAGGTTGTACAGGCACTTTCCAATGGGGTGATGTTCAGTTTTTTATGATGGATGACCGTTGGTTTAGAGCGCCCGATGATGACCATAATCCCAACCGTGATTTCTTCGGAAAGAAACAATTGAATTGGTTAATTGATGCCCTAACGAGTAGTACGGCTACTTTTAAGATAATCGTATCGGGTGGACAAATCGTTAATCCAGCGAAAGTTTTTGAAACAATGGCAAATTATGAAACTGAACGGGATGAATTGTTGAAGCGGATTACAGATGCAAAAATCAAAGGCGTGATGTTTGTAACGGGCGACCGTCATCACACAGTACTTCAAAAATTAGATCGTTCGGGAGAAAATTATCCTTTATACGACCTCACGGTTTCGCCCTTCACGGCTGGTCCTACCAAACCCATAAAAGTTGAAGAAAATTCGCCCGTTGTAGAAGGAACATTATTTACAGAAAGAAACTTTGCCATCTGCGAAGTAACAGGAACCTTGAAAGATAGAGTCTTGAAAATCAGTATTTTTGATTCAAAAGGAGAACAAAAATGGACAAGAGATATTAAAGCGAGTGAGTTGAAGTAAATGTAAAATCAAATCATTATTCATCCCAAAAAGGAGATTCGACAAGTGCGTTATTAGAATTATGGCTCATCTCCTTTTTTTTATGTATATTTACCGAATTAATAAAAACGCATTCCTTGCCCACTAAAACGAACAGACTGCATGATATTAGCAAAACCAGTACTATTTATTACTTTAT
>JBBAKY010000143.1:0-8473 GCA_040403295.1 Arcicella sp. | reverse complement strand
GAAAAGAAATGTATTAATTAATAATTTAAATAGTGGTTAGTGTTGCAAACTTCTGCCGAAATTTTCGGCAGAAGTTTTTTTTTAATTTTTGTTTTACTTATCAAAATGGATTTTAAAATTATTATCACGTATTTATTTAAAAAGGACGGCATCGCTTTAAGCGATGCCGTCCTTAAAATACCCATTCGATTGCTAAATAACAGTGTATTTAGTGATTTTAACTAAGATATTATATTTAAAATCAATCTTAAAATGGATTTTAAAATTTACTAAATATCAACTTCTTCTGCTTCCCAAACAATATTTTTCTTCTTTCCAACTTGTAACACAATACGAGTTGGTGTTGGCAATAAGATTAATTTGGCTGTTGCCGCAGGATCTGCTTCTAATTCTATTAATACACCCGCATCTTTCCCTACTTCAATACCACCGTCGGCGGTTTCCTTAAAAGTTTTTGCCAAATAAGCTGTTGGTAATAAAACATCAGATTCTGGGCAATATTCTTTATGAATGTCACTAAGAACGCCTTCTAAATAATCGCCATATTTTTCGTTAAAATCGTCTTCTAAATCGTGTAGTGCCTCTTCTACATCATCATAATCACGGTGGTCGTAACCCATTTGGCTTAATACTACTCTTTTTTCAAATAAAGAAAGGAGGTCTTTGTCAAGTGCTTGAATATTCATTGAAATTTGATTTTCGTTGGTTTGTTTCTGCAAATTTGCAAACTACTGATTTAAACACAAAGATTTAAGGAGTTTTTATTTATGATTAGCATTCAATTCTGGGCAATTAGTTTACAGAAAATGTGTTGAAATAAAGCTAAAATTTTCATCAAATGCACCAAAATTAATCGCTGTAAATCTTAAACTAAAAACGCTAAAACCTTCAAATCCCAATCATTTTGGGGATTGTGAAAGATTTTTCCTTGACTGATTTCGAGGGGAGAAGGGATATTGTTGTAGTATAATTGCCCAGTGCCAAGACCTTGAGGCATGGTATTATTGAATTCGGCGGTGAATTGGGTGATGGCATTTAAACCAACGTTCGATTCTAAAGCGGAGGTAAGCCACCAGCCAATTTTAAGGCGATTGGCGTTCTCAATCCATTCTCTACATTGCTGAAAACCTCCCAAAAGTGTTGGTTTCAGAATAATGTATTGAGGCATTATTTTCTTTAACAACTTGTATTTATCAGTGTATTCTCGAATGCCGATGAGTTCTTCGTCTAATGCAATCGGCAAGGGCGTATTCTGACACAGTTCAGCCATCAAGTCTTCATTTCCTTGACGAATGGGCTGTTCGATGGAATGAAGCTTAAATTCGGCTAATTTTTGCAGTTTTGAAAATACTTCATGGATTGAAAAAGCACCATTTGCGTCCACTCTTAGCGTAATTTTACTATCGTCGTAACGTTCACGAATATAAGCTAAAACTTCACATTCTTTCTTAAAATCAATGGCTCCAACTTTCATTTTTATGGTATCATAACCTGCGGCTAATTTCTCATCAATTTGTTTTAACATAAAATCCCGATTGCCCATCCAGACTAAACCATTAATGTTGATGGTTCGGTCGGCTTTGGCAAAGGCATTATTAAAAACGACTCTTTTTCCCCCGTTCATTAAATCAAGCATGGCTGTTTCAAAAGCAAAAACGATGGAAGGGAAGGTTTTATCAAGTACTTGGTCGAGAATGATATTCAAATTCCATGGATATACTTCAAGATCGAGTGTATTGAAATTTTCGCAGATACTTAATAGTTGTAAATCAAAATCAGGACGGTCGTCGATACTTAACCCTTTCAAAGGTGAACATTCTCCTAATCCAAAAACAGATGGGTTTTCATGGTCGAAAATTTTAACAAAGTAACTATCTTTATGCGTAAGTACGCCCCGTGACGTGCCTGCCTCGAATTTAAAATCCAGTGTATGTTTTGTGAAGACAGCTTTAAGACTCATTTTCTAAAATCTACAGTTAGGGTGTAATGGCAATAAGTTTTGAAGCTAAAATTTTAAGAAATTAGCTATTAATTTAAACATCAATTGTCTGATTTTTCGTGTGTTAAGCAATTCGAAGGAAAATCTTATTCGAAATTTGGACGTTAAAGTTTCTTAAAAGGGGTGTGAATATACTAAAAAGTCCTAACTCTTTCTGCGTTTTGTAATGTAATTTAAGATTTTTTTATTAAAAGGTGAATTTTTATTGACAATTATCAATTTACATTTAAAAGTATTCGGCTGCCATTCAAACTCATGAATTTTATATATTACATCCTCTTACCTTTTTCTTTTTTATACGGACTCGTTACTGATATTCGTAATTATGGTTATGATAAAGGTTTCTGGAAAGAAACCACCTTCGATACACCCATTATTAACGTTGGCAATCTCACTGTTGGTGGTACAGGAAAAACGCCTCACGTTGAATATTTAATACGATTATTGGCCAATAAATTTGCAATTGTTACGCTAAGTCGTGGATATGGCCGTGAAACGAAAGGATTCTTATTAGCCGATTCAAAAGCAAATGCCCATACCATTGGCGATGAACCTTATCAATTCTATCAAAAATTTAAGCAGGAAATTAATGTGGCAGTTGGCGAAGATAGGGTGGAGGCCGTTTCGAAAATAATTACGCAAAAACCGGAAACCAACCTGATTATTCTGGATGATGCCTTTCAACACCGAGCGATTAAACCCTTTTTTAATATTTTGTTGATGGATTTTTCTCGACCAATTTACGATGATTTTGTTTTTCCAGCGGGGCGATTGCGTGAGCGTAGGCACGGAGCAAAACGTACTGATGCCTTGATAGTAAGTAAATGTCCTGACGATTTTACGATTGAAAAACAAATATCCTTAACGCATAATTTGCAGTGCTATCTTCGTGAAAATACGCCGATTTTTTTTACAAAAATTTTGTATGGGAAACCGCTAAATTGTCGTTCAGAAAAAGAGAATAGTGGTTTAGGGAAAGTTATTTTATTATCTGGAATTGCGAATCCTAAGCCGTTTGAAGAATATGCAAAGCGAACATTTGAAGTAATTAATCACCTGATTTTCAAAGACCACCACGATTTTAAGGAGAAAGATTTAAGGGAAATTATGGCTCAAAACGATTTTGACGGAACGGTAATTTTAATGACTGAAAAAGATATGGTGAAATTCCAGCCTTTCTTAAATCATCCGTTATTGAAAGGAATTGAATTATATTATTTGTCGATAGAAATTGGATTCTTGAATAATGAAATGAAAGCTAATTTTGATGAATTGATTCTTTCACAATTGAGTACGGACGTTCGAACCAGTAATAATTCATAACTCATCATTGATAATTCATCATTTTATACCCCTTTTTTGCCTAAATTTGTAGTGTGAAATTAAGTATATATATCCTTGCCACGATTGGTCTTTTATTTTCAGGCTCATTGAAAGCCCAATTTCCTACTTCTATTCCCCAAAGTGGAAGTAGCTTTCCAACGGGTAATCAGCAAACGGGTTTTCCGCAGTCTAATCAACAAGATAAAGTCAAGAAAACTGTACCAAATGGTCGAATCGGCCTTGATGATTCGACCAAAGTAGTTTACGGCCCAACTTCAACAAAGTATTTTTTGGAGGAGGATGTTTTTAATAATCGTAAAAGACTTTATAATATTGATACGATTATTGAAGGGGTCCATAATTATAATTTCGTTCAACGAAACAAAAATTTGTATCAGGATTTAGGAAATATTGGCACCGCCATTCGTTCTGTATTTTACAAAGCTCCCGAAACAATTGGTACAATGCTGGGCTACGATGCCTTTTCATTGTACACTTTCAAGCCTTCTCAAGTGCGTTATTTCAACACAAAATCTCCATTTTCAAATATTATTTACGTGCCAGGGGGAAATAGCCAAGATTTATTGCAGTTTGAATTAAGTCGAAATATTGACTCACTTTGGAATGTGGGCATTAATCTGCAACGCATTTCTGCCAACAAACAATTGGTTGACCAATCGGCCGTTGCTGATAATGCAGCGATCAGTCATTGGGATTTTATGATTCATTCAAATTATCAAACCGTCAATAAAAAGTATTCCTTGTTGGCCTATTTTAATTTATCCGACCATAATTCAAATGAGCAAGGGGGTGTTGTGCAGGAGAATTATACGGTTATTCAGAATGGGGTTGATTTGCAAAAGACAAGGACTTTAGATGAAATGTTGTCATTTTCAGGAAATCGCCCTTTACTCACAAACGCTTCAACCCGTGATAATTCTTACAATTTGCATATTTACCATGAATATGTTGGGTACAAAGCATTTCAATTTTATCAAGTAATTGATTATCAGAGCCGTAAGGTGCAATTTAAAGATAATAGTTTTGCAGCAGGACTGACTAATGGATTTTATCCACAAGCTTACAAAAATCTGAGTTTTAGAGAGCATAGACTTTACAACATTACAGGCAATAATCTTTCTACCACCACAAAAGTTGACCCGACATATCATTACATTAATCCCCAGTCAGATTCGCTTTATAGTGAAACTCGTTACTCACTTTTTGAACATAAATCGGGCATTAAGGGGTTTTATAAGGGTTTCAACTACCGTTTGCACATCAGACAACGAATTTATACGTATCAAAATCCTTTTAATAGTTATCAAAATTTGCCCGTCCTAAAGTATAAGGATATTCCCATTACTTCGCCTTTTGAAACCCAAGTTTATAAATACACGACAGACACGGCTAAAGTTTACGGAAAAACGGAAAACATGGTGGGCGTTTGGCTTAATCAATATTTTAAGGATAGTACAAGGGCATTTGCTGAGGCCGAATATTTTATCGGAAATGATTATCAATTCAAATTTGAATACCAAGGAAAATGGTTGAATTTGGGCTACAGAAGTCAATCAACTTCTCCTACGTTGATTCAAAGAGCTAATTTTAACAATGGTCTTCGATGGGAAAATTATACGTCCTTTTTAAATTATTCGAGGTCTTTAGGCGTTAATGATAAAGTACAAAATAATAACATTTACGGATATGGAAGTGTAAAAGTGGGTGGATTTATGTTGCACCCAAGTGCAGACTTCAATGTTATTACCAATTATATCTATTATGATACACTCGCCTTTGTAAGGCAAAACAAAGGAACTGCCATTGGAATTTTAAAATTAGGCATTGGCTTTGATTACCGAAAAGGAAAATTCTCAACGACTAATCAATTTTATTATACTGAAAAAACGGGGCCAGATTTAATCCGTTTTCCTAAGTTTTTCGCTAATTCCAGACTCGCTTTTGATTTATTGTACAAGAAAAAACTCTACATTCAAACGGGCGTTGAATTGCATTATAAGTCAAGTTATTCAGCCGATGCGTATATGCCAGCCATTCAACAATTTCATTTGCAAGACAAACAAGCCGTTGAAGGGTATCTCAAAGCCGATATTTTTGCGGATTTACGCATCAATCGGGTAAGATTATTTTTAAAACTTTCACACGCAAATCAGGGCTTATTCAATAGTGGATATTATGTAGCACCAGGTTTTGCGGGAATGGGCCGTACTTTTGAATTTGGCGTGCATTGGTTATTGTTTGATTAATTTAGTAAAAAATAAAATTAACCTTTCCAAGCGTTTAAAACGCTTGGAAAGGTTGAAAATTCGAGAATAAATTTAGTAAAATACACTATTAAAAATTTATAAATAACCAGCACAATCTCCCAATGCAAACCTTCCTTGAACGTTCGGCGGAACATATTTATTCAAAACATAATCATGCACAATTGTCAAAAGTATGTATTGTACTTCCTTCTCGACGTGCCGTTTTATACTTCAAACAAGCACTTTCCAAACATTCGAAAGTGCCTTTTTTAGCCCCTGATGTGTTTGCGGTGGAAGATTTTATCTTGGAAATGACGGGCTTACGTCAAATTGACCAGGTAGCCTTACTTTTTGAATTATTTGATGTATTTAAAGAAATTGACCCGAATATCGTTTTTGAAAAATTCATGACTTGGGCGAGTACATTATTGACTGATTTTGATAAAATTGACCAATATTTAGTTGACCCCAAAGCCCTTTTTAGTTATATCACCGAAGCAAAAGCCTTAGAACGTTGGCAAATGCAATTGGGAGAATCGCAAAAAGGCAATAACCTAAAAACTCCTCGAACCGACCGTTATTTCAAACTTTTTGAGAATATTTATACCGTTTATCAAAATCTGAGAAGCCGTTTGATTGAAAAAGGTTTGGTGTATCGGGGAATGGCATACCGAGATTTAGCCGAAAATGTTGACAAATATATTCTCAATAAAAACAAACATGAGAAGTATTATTTTGTTGGTTTTAACGCTTTGAGTGATGCCGAAGAAAAGATAATTAGAACCCTGTTGAAACGTAAAAATTTTGCTGAAACTATCTGGGATACAGATAAATACATTCTGGAAAATACTTTTCAAAAGGCTGGAGATTGGTTGCGATATTATAAAAATGGGAAAGATTTAGAAGGAATTCCTCCGCTTTATAACGACGAATGGAATTGGGAATCGGACGAATTAATCAAAGGGAAAAAAAATATCCAAATCATTGGCGTACCCAACGCAAGCATTCAAGCAAAAGTAGCTGGGCATATTTATCGGGGTTGGAATACTTTGGAGAATCAGGAATTGGCAATTGAGGAATTAAGCAACAATATTTTGTCTTCCCAATCCCCAATCCCTAAATCCCAAACGGCTATTGTTTTGGGCGATGAAAACCTACTCGTACCAGTAATGAATTCTTTGGATGAATCGGTCAAAGATTTTAACATTACGATGGGGCTTTCATTGAGAAATTCGATGCTATTTACCTTGATTGACTCACTTTTTGAATTACAGCGAAATTTAGTAGAATTCAAAACTGAAGAAGGTGGCACGGTAAAAATTCCAAAATTCTCCCATCGTCAAGTAGTAAAAGTATTGAATCATCCATTTTTGCGGAGGTGGGAATTGATGAAATACCAAGCAACAGCGGATGCGGAAGTTTTTAATCCAATTCGTAAAACGCTTCAAGAAATTACCGACCGCAATCGGGTTTTTCTAAGTTCAAAAGAACTCGCAGAAATCTCGCAAAACGACCCAATATTTGCTGTTCTTTTCAAACATTGGAATAATAAACCGCAAAATGCCATTAAGTGTTTTTATGAGCTAATTGACTTATTGCGAGACGTTTACAAAGAAAATCAGGATGCGATTGAAACGGAATATTTGTTTCAGTTTTATCTGATTTTGCAACGAATGGACGGTATTTTGGAAAACCGAAAAGATACCGTGGCAATGCGCAGTTTTAAAATGTTTCTCTATGAATTTATTAAGCAAACCAAAATTCCGTTTGAGTCCGAAACGGATGAAAGTTTGCAGATTATGGGAATGTTGGAAACTCGAACCTTGGATTTTGAAAAAATAATTATTTTGTCGGTCAATGAAGGAACATTACCTTTGACCAATCGCCAAAATACGCTGATTCCCTTTGATGCGCTAACCGACCCACAATTCAATTTACCAACGCACCAACACGCCGATGCGGTAATGGCGTATCACTTTTTTAGGCTTTTGCAACGAGCCAAAGAAATTGTTTTGGTTCACGTTTTGCCCTCGGATACGTACGGGGCGGGAGAAAAAAGTCGTTTTATTCTGCAAATTGAGCATGAATTGGCGAAATTAAATCCCAATATTACGTTAACGTACCCAACCGTAAAATTCATTGAAGGCGAAACTAAACAGCACGATGAAACTCGTTTAGAAATTCAAAAAACGGATGATATTTTGCAATTTATGGAGAAATTAATTTCTGAAAAAGGCATTTATCCTTCCCATTTCAATCAATATATTCAGTGTTCATTGCAATATTATTTTAGCAAAATAGCAGGAATTGCCGAAGCCGAAGAAGTAGAAGAAAAAATTGGCGTTGATACCTTCGGAAATTGGATTCATAAAACCTTTGAAAATATTGACAAAGAATTTGTGGATAATGGCGGAGTCGTTGAAAAAGAGGATTTGGAAAAGGTATTAGAAAACATTGATTCATATTTAAAACAAGCCTTCAAAGAAACTAATCAAGGATTGCGAGCCGAGGAAGGCATGAATTATGTTTTGTATCAAGTTGGCGAGACAATCGTGAAGAAATTTCTGACTTACCAACTCAAAAATGAAATTTTTCCTTTAGAATTATTGGAGGTCGAGAAAACCTTGAAAGTGCAATTTGTTGCTCAGGTAAACCACAAAAATATCGTGGTGAACTTTGCAGGACGTATTGACAGAATGGACAGAACGGGTGGAAATCACGTGAGAGTAATTGATTATAAAACGGGAAAAGTAGAAGCTAAAGATTTGAAAATCAGCATCGAAGACCTCGATGTTGATTTGCTGAATAATAAAGATAAAGATAAATTTAGACAGTTGTGGTTGTATAAATACATGGTTTTGAAGCAAATGGTTTCCGTAAAAGG
>JBBAKY010000142.1:0-8490 GCA_040403295.1 Arcicella sp. | reverse complement strand
GTATTTTATACTTAAACATCAAAATATTACTGCAACAACAATTTTTCAATTTATACACTATATCAAAAAAATACAAAATAAAATAAGGCAAACTGGATGAATATACCTATAAAACAGAGAAATTTAAAGATAAAACCAAATAACATTTTAATGTTTGTATTGTTTGTTTAGTACAAATAATATACTTTTACGGAACACTAATATTATTTTTAATCATTTTTCAACCTTAACTAAATTAGTACATGAAAAAACAATTACTCATGACTTTTCTTGTTGCTTTCTCTTTTTGTGTGAATGTATTCGCACAAGACAGAAAGGTATCGGGTAAAGTAACCTCAGCCGAGGACGGCTCAGGTCTTCCAGGAGTGTCTGTGCAATTGAAGGGAACCACCAAAGGTAGCACAACCGACGCTAATGGTAATTATTCAATTGCGATTCCATCAGATGGTGGTTCACTCGTTTTTAGTTTTGTTGGTACAACCAACCAAGAAGTCGCCATTGGAAGTAAATCAGTGGTGGATGTTAGATTAACAAATGATACAAAACAATTGACAGAAGTCGTTGTTACTGCTATCGGTATTCAGCGTGACAAGAAAGCGTTAGGATATGCTATATCAAATGTGAAAGGGGATGATTTAGCTCAAAAATCTGAACCAGATGCTCTTCGTGCTTTGAATGGTAAAGTACCAGGGGTCAACATCATCTCAGGTGGTGGAGCCCCAGGACAAAGTACAAGAATCACTATCCGTGGTCAAAACTCATTTACAGGCAATAACCAACCTTTATTTGTTGTGGATGGTATTCCTTTTGACAACTCCGTAAACTCTGTTGATGGATTCAGTTCAAATACTGTAACTTCAAACCGAGCCTACGACATTGACCCAAATAATGTTGAATCAATGACGGTGTTGAAAGGTGCTGCTGCTGCTGCCCTTTATGGTTCACGTGCTGCGAATGGTGTGATTGTAATTACTACTAAATCAGGCACAAAATCTGCTAAGAAAGGAATTGAGATAACTTATAATACTTCATATTCAACCGAGAAAATCTCTTCAATTCCTGATTATCAGAATGTTTATACGCAGGGATCGAATCAAAACTATAATGGTGGGTTTATTGGTAACTGGGGTACTGCATTTCCATCTGAAGTGGATAGATTAAATGCAGAATTGGGTTTCAATCGTTATTCAAAAACGATTGTGGCTGGTTATCCTGAAGGAACAGTTCCTCATCCATTAGTAGGAGTTCCGTACACTGCTGCTCGTTTCAAATCTGTTTTTCCTCAATTTTTAGATGCAAATGGATTGGCAATTCCAGTACCTTTGCAGCCTTATGACATTATTGGAGGTTTCTTCCGTGAAGGAAAAGTAGTTGAAAATTCAATCCAAATCAACTCTACTGGTGACAAAACTTCTTTAAATGCGGGAGTTTCAAGAACTACAAATGATGGTATTGTTCCAAATTCAAATACAACTCGTACAAATTTAACCTTCGGTGGTAATGCTCAGTTAACAAACGGGTTTATTATTTCAGGAAATGTAAATTATGTACGAACAACACAACAATCTCCGCAATCAGGTGCTTCATATTTTGCGGATTATGGGTCCGGTAGTTCTGGTTCAATTTATGACCGTTTATTCTACTTACCACGTAACTTCAATTTGAATGAGTATCCTTCCGAAAATCCAGCAGACGGTTCAAATGTTTTTTATCGTGCCTTAGATAACCCAATACGAACTTCAAAATACAATCTTTACAATAGTGATGTAAATCGTGTTTTTGGAAATATGGCCATTAGCTATGATGTAACTCCTTGGTTAAATTTATTGGCAAAAGGTGGAGTAAATACTTACGCTGAGACTCGTCACAACGTTGTTCGTCCAGGCGGTATTGCACTTCCACAGGGTTTGGTTTCTATCAGTAATTTGAATAACACTGAACAAGACTTTACGTTCTTGGCTACTTTCGATAAAGATATCAATGAAAAAATTGGGGTCAAGTTCTTAGCTGGTTTTAATGCTAATCAACGTAACTTTAATCGTTTTACTTCAAGTAATAACGAAGTTATTGATGCAAACCTATTGATTTTAGGAGCAACAAATAAACAATCATCGTTGGAGCAAAATAGAAGCCAACGTTTATACGGTATTTTTGGAGAATTAGCTTTGTCATACAATAACTACGCTTTCTTAACGGCAAGTTTACGTAATGACCATTCTTCAACTTTACCAACAAATAATAATAGCTATTTCTATCCAGCCGTAACAGGTTCTTTAGTATTTACTGAAGCCTTTAATTTACCTAAAACAATTATCAACTTTGGTAAAGTACGTGCGAATTTTGCAACAGTAGGTAAAGATGCCCCTCCGTACTTAACAAATACCAATTTATTCTTAAATACTGGCTACAACGGAAGCACAGCAGCGGCAACCGCAAGTTACACAAATCCTCTTTCGGGAGTTTCGCAAGTTGGCAATCCGCAATTGAAACCAGAATTTACTACTGAATTTGAGATTGGAACAGAATTGCAATTCTTTAACAGTCGTATTGGTATTGATTTAGCATATTTCAACCGTAATTCGATAGATTTAATTGTCACGGCTCGTATCCCATCATCATCAGGTTTTGATTACCGTACAGTGAATGCTGGTAAAATCAACAATAATGGTATTGAATTAGGTTTAACATTAGTACCAATTAAAACGAAAAGTGGATTTACTTGGACTTCATTTGCCGCTTTCACTCGTTTACGCTCGGAAGTAGTTGATGCAGGTCCAGGAGGTGAGTTAATTATTTCAGGCGTAGGCAGCGACAATTTAGGAACTATTTTCCGTCCAGGGCAACCTTATGGAATGATTTATGGTTCAAAAAATGCTCGTGATAAAAGCGGAAACCTTTTGATTAACGAATCTACGGGACTACCATTCACCGTTGCTCAATCACAGATTTTAGGTAATCCTGCACCAGATTTCACGCTGGGTTGGACAAACAGTTTTACTTACAAAAACTTTACGTTATCTTCTCTTTTAGATTATCGTAAAGGCGGTAAAATGTTTTCAGTAACGGCTGCCTCTTTGATTTTACGTGGACAATTAGCGAGTTCAGTTGATAGAGAAGGTATGAGAGTAGTTCCTGGAGTTTATGGAGATCCACAAACCTATGAGCCAATTTTGCAAGATGGAAAAGTAATTCGCAATACTACGCCAATTACTGCTTTTGATTCACACTTTTCAAATGGATTTGGTGCCTATGGTGCTGATGAAACAAATGTTTACGACATAACTGTTTTCCGTGTTCGTGAAGTAACATTAGGTTACCGTGTTCCAAAAGCATTTTTATCAAAGCATTTGAAATTCATAGGTGCATTAAACTTTTCACTATCTGGGCGTAACCTATTCTTCGTTGCTCCAAATATGTTAAAAGGATTAAATTTTGACCCAGAAGTATTATCAAGTTTTGCTGATTCAAACGTTCAAGGATTTGATTTAGGTGCATCACCATCAACTCGTCGTTTTGGTTTCAATTTGACAGCGAAATTCTAATTAAAATAATTTTAAAAAGAACAAATATGAAATTTACATATAAATCAATTTTCAAACCACTGGCAATTGGTTGTGTAATGTTAATGAGTTCGTCTTGTGAAATTACGAATTTAGACATTAACACAAACCCAAATGCCCCGTCACAAGCATCAGCAAATTTACTTTTATCAAGTTCTCAATTATCAACCATTGATAATGCCACTGCGATAAGAAATAATGCTGCTGGTTTTGCTGGACAAATGAATAGTGCCGATGATTATGATATAAATAACTCATCTTATGGAGGAACTTGGAATGCGTTCTATCGTAACTTACAGGATAACGAAGCTTTAATCAAGGCAACTGAAGGGGTAAATAATCCACATTATTTGGGGATTGCTCAAGTTTTGAAGGCATATAACACGGGTAATTTTGTGGATATGTTCGGTGATATTCCTTACACTGAGGCATGGAAAGCCAATGCTGATACGCCAATTGTAAGTCCTAAATTTGACAAAGATTCTGATATTTATGAAGACTTAATCAAACTTTGTGATGCAGCGGTTGCCAATTTCGCAAAAACAAGCCCAGTTACTGTAAAAGGAGACATCTTCTATGCAGGAAATATTACGAAATGGACGAAGTTAGCTAAAACTGTAAAATTAAGATTGCTATTAAATTCTCGTAAAGGTAGAGCAACTGGTAATGCTGATTTAGCGAAAGCATTTACGGATGGCGGACTTATTGCTGATAGTGGTGCAGATGACTTTACTTATAATTATGGCTCGGCAATTAATCCAAATGGTAGTGATGGTCGTCATCCTTGGTTTAGAAATGCCTATTTAGGCGATAATGGATTCAGCTATATTTCACATCAATTAATGCAAGAAATGATGTTTAATAAAGATCCAAGATTTGCTTTCTATTTTTATCGTCAATCTTCTTCAATTCTTGACCCAACAAATCCAACTGACAGAGGAACAATTCCTTACGGTGGAACTTATTTAGTATTAAAATCTAAATTTTGGACAGGGTATAAAGATGTTTTTGGAACGCCAAACAAAGCGGATTCAGCTTATGTGGCAGGTTATTTTGGACGTGATAGAGGTGATAATACAGGAGCACCTGCCGACGGTGCGTATAGAACGGCTCCAGGTTGTTATCCTGGCGGTGGTCTTTATTCTGGTCGTGAAACAGTTGCTAAAGCACTTACAGGTGGAACACTTGGCGGTAACGGTGTTGCTCCAATGATAACTTCGGTCAATGTAAAGTTTTATCAAATTGAAGCAATTTTAGACGGTGGGCTTGCTGGTGATGCTCGTAAAATATTTGAAAGTGCTATACGTGACCATATTGGAAAAGTTGTAGCCTTGGGTTTAAAGGTAGATCCATCAAATGCAAAAGCTCCCAATACTACTGACATTACTGCTTATGTTGATTCTCAATTGAAAGGTTATGATGCAGTAGCTTCTAATGCCGCTAAATTGAACTTTGTTATGAAGCAAGCGTGGTTTACTTACTGGGGACAAGGTAGTGAAATTTGGAATGCAATGCGTCGTACTGGTTATCCATTAACGATTCAATCTCCAATTTTAAGACCAAAACGTCAATTTGCATTGCGTTTGCCATATCCATCAGGAGAAGGTAACTTAAACACAAACGCTACGGATAAAGTAACAAATATAATTTTCGATAGAGATCCTGTATTCTGGGATAAAGTAAAATTAAAATGGGAATTCTAATCTTTTAATTAGAAAACAAAACATTTTATATTCGAAATTATTAATCACTTAAAATTTAACAAATCATGATTAAGAAAATACTTTCAATCGGCTTTGCACTTTCATTACTGCTTTTGTTTGAGGCTTGTAGAGATGAAAGCCTAAATCCAGTTCCAGTATTCGACCCTGCGGTTCACGGATTCTGTATATTCGATGGCGTTGCTTTCGATGGAAAAATTAATAACAGACCACAAGGTTACGAAAAAGACTATGCTAAAAACTTTCCAACGTCTGCACAGGATCAAGGAAAAGTAGATTTTAAGATTCGTTGGGTATCACTTGATAATAAATTGACAGTAAACAAAATTGAGATTTTTGTTGAAATGAAAGAATATTATCAAGATGCTGAAGGAAATAGTAAAACAACTTCTTTAGGGCAAAAACTGATTACTACAGTTGCAACGCCTACGGCAAACAGACAGTGGAATAGCTTTAGTTTAACTCCAACTCAAATTTTTACCGCTTTCAAAGATGCAACTGTAAAATATGATAAAGTAAATGATGTTAAAGTTTTTGCTAATCCTAAAAACCTACGTCCTACTGGAAAATGGTTTAATGGAAGTGAAGATTTTATTGTTACTTGGAAGCTTTATACAACTGACGGGAAAATCTTTAAATCTGGAGGGTCATCTGGTATTTGTGGAGATGTTACTTCGGTTTCGGAAGCAAATTCAAACTGTCAATTAACATTTGATGTAAAGTAATTTTATTTTCTGCCTAATTAAGAGGTGCAAAGAGATTTGCACCTCTTTTATTTTATGATATACTGAAAAATTAGGTTAAACATTTCCTGAGTTGAGTTCCAGCCTGAGGTGGTTTTATGAGGAGGAGAAAAGCTATTTCGTAGATTTTTTGTGGTATTATCATAAGTTACCTCGGCATAAATGATCGAACCGAAAGGTATTTTCTGTTCTTCTTTATACTGATAAGTCATTTGCCAATCAAAATCCCAATTAGATATTTTGATTAACGGAATTAAATCTCCCCCGGGTGTAATAGCAAAACTTCTCAATGATTTTCCTAAAAGGTGCATGTGGGGTTGAACAGAAAGCACTGTAATTTCGTAAGGCAATTCAACTGATTTTGCATAAAATGTGATAACTGTATCCGCTGGAATTTCAAAGGGTTGATTCGTTATATCTTTCTCTTGCAATATGAATGTTTTTAAATCGTACTTGATTGGTTCTTTTGAAAAGTACAAATTAACGGATGAAGAGTCAATTTCATTTTTTAATAAATTAGGGGCATAGTGGATATTTATTAGTAGATCACTCCCAGCCGATAATTGCTTTGCCACTCCTTCTTGATAGACAATCGGATTATTACCAGGCACCCAACCTGACCAAAATTCTTCCTTCATTTTAATTTTTCCGTATGTTACAATCGTTGAATCATCAATAGATTTTCCGTCTGTTATTCTCATAATCTGAGTAGTATCCACTGAAATACGACTATGATGAACTAATTTTTTATTTCCTGCCCTGAATTCAATTGCTTTTACAAATTTATTTTCCTTTAAATTAGTAGGTAATGAAAATAAATAATATTCCTCTTTATTATTTATAGGAATTCTGAATAATTTATTCAGTTTTAAACTTAAATCTGGTATTTCTTTCAATTGAGTTCCTGTATTAAAAACAGGAAGTATTAAATCAATTTTAGGCCCCTGAGGCATTCCATCTTGAACCCAAAGACGAATGAGGCTAATTTGTCCAATAGTTAGTTTTCTTACCTCTTTAAATTCTGCAAAATCATGGTCAGCTCGCCATGGAGGCATATAACGAATTTCCGTAACCTTTTGAATAAATTTCCCTCTTTTTGCCACATCTTCATAAGTTACTAAACTGAAAGGTCCGACCTCGCCCGGACGATGGCAAGGAGTACAATTTTGATGAATGATAGGTGCAATGTGTTCTGTAAAGGTTATCTTCTGAGCAAAAAGACAAGTAGGAAAGTGAAAAATTATGAAAATATAGAAGGAAAATTTACGCATGATATTAGGGAATTCTTTGAATCTCACAACCAATAACATTGGAATGAGGAATGAGTGGTTTTTGATTTTTAATAATCGAATTAAGGGCATCTTCAAGATAATTTTTCTTTGGATTTAGATTGCGTTTTCCCAAGGAAAAATAGCTGTCGTCAATACTTCCAGAATAAGAAATCTCATTATTTTGATTTACAACAAAAACTTCTGGCGTAACTGAAGCATTTAGCTTTTTTGTAATATTTTGAAACTTATCCAAAACCGATGGAATGGTTAAATTGTATTTATGGTTAAAAGCGATGATTTCATTTTCATTAACATATTTTGTCGGAAAAACAGTGATAAAAATAACACCTACCATTGCGTATTTGATTGACAATTTTTGAAGGCTTTTCGTGTAAAACTGACTAATTGGACATTCTATATCCATGAAAACGAAAACCCTATTTCGTATTTGATGCACCTTACCGTTTACATCTCTAAATTTTGTTGGTATTGGTTTTGTTCTGTCAGAATGGGAAACAGTGATGTTATTACTTGGAAAAATTTTTCCAAATAATAATAATAAAATGAATGTGGAACATATTTTTAACCTGTACATGACCAAAAATTAATGCGTTCTAAGATCTAATATAAAGAAGCTGTATGAACTTTTCGTTTTGAATAGAAATTGAATTCATTTTTAATCTGGTGACTCGAAATCTATGAATCAAAGCATTATGGTAAACAAATTTTGAGTTATTAGGTTGAAAATGAAACTACCTATACCGAAAGGAATAAATTTAGAGAGCTTCAAAACTAAAATTACGATAATCTCTTTATAATTCAAAAGTAAATCAAAAGTGGAATCTTAGGGTTTAATTCTTTTTCGATTAACCAAACAATAAAACCGTTCACACATGATAAAACTGTATATGAATCAAGGGTTAAAAATTAATAGCCTTTACAAGTTAATACACTAAAGGAATCAACTTCCCCAGAAGGATGACATCGAGTGTAATTTTGATGAATGATAGAAGCAATATCTTCCGAAAAGTCCTTTTTTAGCAAAAATATACAACAAGGAAATTTGAAGATCAGAGACCTATAGCAGAAAAACGTTAGCATAATTTTATGGATTTTTTTGAATTTCACAGCCAATGGCAATTGAATGAGCAACGAGCAGTTTTTACTTTTAATTCACCAAGACTAATGTTCCCAA
>JBBAKY010000141.1:0-8497 GCA_040403295.1 Arcicella sp. | reverse complement strand
GACTAAAAAAAGCCTTGATAAAAATTATAAGTTTATCAAGGCTTTTTTAAAATAAATAAATCATAATTATGCCATGAAATTTTGTTAAAAATACTTAAAAACATAGCACAATTTAAATATTTAATGTAATATTGCAACACCAATTATCTTTCTTAAAGAATAGTAGAACAAAAATAGTAGAAATGAATTTCTCTGGCTTCCAAAAATATTTCCTAATACTAATGCTATCGTGCGGGATAGCGAAGGGAAATAATGCCTTTTCTTCGCCCAAACAACTACATTTATTATCTACTGTTACAAGTTTACAAGAAAATTACAAAAAAATACCCCTTTTTATTGTTGGTGAATTTGTTGAAGAAATTGAAAATGATGAAAATCCTGATGAAATTCATGCAGATTTCAACTTTACTACTCCAACGATTGATATATTTGATTTCAACATTATTAGTCAATCACTACATTTTACTCCTAAAAATTACTCCTTCAAAATTGCCTTAAATCAGAAAATTCACGTACTGAATTGCACTTTCTTGATTTAAAATTTACTTTCTCCAGATACGAGTTGTTGTCTATATTTCTACGGATAATTTTCTTACAGGTCGTAAAAGAGACATACTTCATTATTTAGCTTAAAAATTCATGAAAACTTTATTGGTATTGATTAGTGGCGTTTTGCTACTACATCAAAGCGTTTATGCTCAAAGGGCAGATACGCTTAAATTGTCTCTGCTTGATGCCGAGCAACAATTTTCGCAAAAAAACTTCCTTTTACTGGCTCAGAAATATGGTATCGAAGCCTCAAAAGCTGCCATTATTCAAGCAAGTTTATTACCCAATCCAACGGTAAATTTGGAACAAACCATTATAACAGAACCGACCATTGCCAACGATGCGCCCATCGGAGCATTTGGCCAACGAGCCATTCAGATTCAGCAATTAATTCAAGTGGCTGGAAAGCGAAATAAGCAAATTGCCCTTGCCAAAGCGGGCGTTGAAATATCGCAATATCAGTTCTCGGAAATCATCAGAGAGTTACTTTTTCAGTTAAGAAGCAGTTTTTATCAAATTCATTATTTAGAAAAAACGCTGATGATGTATAATCAGGAAATTCAAAAAATTACTGGTTTAGTAAGTGCCTACCAAGAGCAAGTTCAGAAAGGAAATGTTCCCCAAAAAGAGTTGATTAGGCTCCAATCTTTCTTGATAACTTTGGAAGGTGAAGCCAGTAGTATTATTAATCAAATCACTGATAATCAAGCAATTATTAAAGTTTTATTAGCTGATCGAACCACTACGATGCTGGAACCTCTGGTGGATGATACGCAAATAGAAAATCTAAATACTACGGGTTTGAATTTGGCAGATTTGATTGGAAATGCAACCCAAAATCGTCCTGATTTAAAGGTGCAAGAAGCCAATACACAATACGCTGTGGCTAATTTGAATTTGCAAAAAGCCTTGGCAAAACCAGATATTACGGTGGGCTATAGTTATGACCGTGCGGGTAGCTACGTCAATAATTATCATGCTTTAATGGTGTCGATGGCATTGCCCTTCTTCAATAAAAATCAAGGAAATATCAAGATTGCCGAGAACCAAATTGAGGCAAATAAGCAGTATTTTGCTCAGACTCAAAATCAATTGGAAAATGAAGTTTTGCAAGCTTTTACGAAAGCACAAGAAAACGAAAGATTGTTCCGAAAAATAGACAAAAAATTCCAAACGGATTTTGAGAAATTGATTGCTGGTGTTTTAGAAAATTATCAAAAAAGGAACCTAACGCTCATCGAATTTACTGACTTTTTAGAGTCATATAAAAATACGGTGAGCCAATTAAATACCCTTCAAAACAATAGAATTCAAGCATTCGAGAATTTGAATTTTGTGGTTGGGAAAAAGGTGATATAGCCGTCAGCGTTGAGCCACCAGCTGTGCCATTAAATCAAATAACGATTAAAATAACACTTTAAACTCGCTGAAAGCTCAAGGCTGATTACCCACAACTTAAAGCCCCCAAAATATGAAAACCATACAATTAATCCTTGTAATTTCTTTCATGATAAGCCTTAGCGCTTGTTCAAAAAAAGTGGAAAATAAGCAGGAAGAAAATCAAAAATTAGAACTTTCAGACCACTCCAAAAGTGAGTTATCAATTGCTCCAGCAATAGCTGAAAACGTTGAAAATTCTTTGATTTTAACGGGTAAAGTTGAACCCTTTGAGTCACGTCAAGTGAAAGTTTCGCCATTAGTTGATGGTATTATTGAAAAATTGTCGGCTAATCTTGGTGATTATGTACAGAAAGGGCAACAACTCGCCATTGTGCATAGTACAGACGTAGCAGATATTGAAAACCAGACCATTAGCTCAAAAACTGATTTGGTTTCAGCTCAAAAAAACCTACAAGTTCAGCAAGATTTATTCAAATCGGGGTTGGCAACGGAAAAAGATGTTTTGCTCGCCCAAAACGAAATAACAAAATTTAAAGGAGCCTTAAATCGTGCCAATGAAGTATCAGGAATTTATGGGGTGAAGAATTCTTTTTACACCTTAAAATCGCCTATTTCTGGATATATCGTGGATAAAAATTCGGCTATTTCAGATAAAATGGCCTATCACGAAGGCGAAACGGGTGCATTTTTTACCATTGCAGATTTATCGGAAGTACAAGTAATTGCCAACGTGTACGAATCAGATATTGCCAAAGTGAAATTGGGTTACCCTGTCCAAGTAAGTTTAATTGCTTATCCCGACAAAGTTTTCTCGAGTAAAATTGACAAAATTAGCAATGTTCTCGACCCACAAACTCGGACGATGAAGGTTAGAATTAATCTCAAAAATCCAGGAAATCAATTGAAACCAGAGATGTTCGCCCAAATCACCGTGAACTTTAACCAGAACAAAAAATTGGTATCTATTCCCGCCGAAGCGGTAATATTTGATAAGAATAAAAGCTTCGTAGTGGTTTATAAAGATGCTAAAAATGTAGCTGCTCGAGAGGTTCAAATTGCCCAAACAACCAATGGTAAATCATTTATTTTCAGTGGTTTACAAGAAGGAGAGCAAGTAATGTTGAAAAATCAATTGATGATTTATAATGCGTTGAATAATTAAATTTTGCTTTAAGCGATATGCTTTATGCAATATGCCGTTTTCAAAATTAAAGATTATTCCAAAATTAAATATTGGCAAGTAAGTTTTTTGCTTAGAGCATACAGCTTGTAGTCATTCATTAATCATGAAAAAACTATTGGGACTTTCCCTTAAATATAAATTTGCCGTATTCTTTTTCACGGCGCTCATTGTGGTTAGTGGTGTTTTGAGTTTTATGAACACCCCCATTGATGCTTTTCCAGATGTAACCAATACACAAGTAACCATTATCACACAGTGGCAAGGCAGAAGTGCCGAGGAGATTGAAAAATTCGTAACCGCACCTCTCGAAATTTCGATGAATGGCGTTCAGAAAAAAACTTCGGTTCGTTCTACGACGCTATTCGGTTTGTCGGTGGTGAACATTATGTTTGATGATGGCGTGGATAATAATTTTGCCAGAATGCAAATTAATAATGCGTTGCAAGGCATTGATTTGCCAGATGGTGTTGAACCCGATATTCAACCGCCTTATGGCCCAACGGGCGAAATTTTTAGGTACACATTGGAATCTAAAACAATGTCAGCCAGAAAGTTAAAGGAAATTCAGGATTGGGTAATTGATCGTAATATTCACTCCGTACCTGGCGTAGCAGACGTTGTGAGTTTTGGCGGGGAAGTAAAAACGTATGAATTAAGCGTTAATCCAAATCTCCTTCAAGACTATAACATTACACCTTTAGACGTTTTTCAAGCCGTTCAAAAATCAAATATTAACGTAGGCGGTGATGTAATTACCAAAAATAATCAGGCGTATGTAGTCCGTGGCATTGGCTTATTGACCAACATTCATGACATCGAAAATATCTTGGTTCAGAACATCAATGGTGTGCCTGTTTACGTAAAAACGGTTGCTACGGTTTCTGAGTCAGCTTTGCCAAAATTAGGACAAGTTGGGCGGGATAATAATTCGGATGCCGTTGAGGGAATTGTGGTGATGCGGAAGGGAGAAAATCCATCGGAAGTTATTCAAAGTTTGAACAATAAAGTAGAAGAATTGAACACAAAAATTCTTCCCGAAGGCGTAAAAATCAAGGAGTTTTATAACCGCCAAACTTTGTTAGATTTTTGTATCGAAACCGTTACGCATAACCTTATCGAAGGAATTGTTTTAGTAACCTTGATCGTACTTGTTTTCTTAGCAGATTGGCGGGCTTCATTGATTGTTTCAATGATTATTCCCATGTCGCTTCTGTTTGCTTTTACTTGCCTAAAATTATTGGGCATGAATGTGAATTTACTTTCTTTAGGAGCCGTTGATTTTGGAATTATCATTGATGGAACGGTGGTTGTCGTAGAAGGGTTGATGGTAGTTTTGGCAGAAAAAGCCCACGAAGTTGGTATGGAAAGATTCAATGGTTTAGCCAAACTTTCGATGATTCGCCGTACGGGGTCAAGCATGGGAAAAGCCATCTTTACTTCTAAAATTATCATTTTGGTAGCGTTATTGCCCATTTTTGCTTTCCAGAAAGTAGAAGGAAAAATGTTTACACCCTTGGCTTGGACACTTGGTTCGGCATTGGTGGGAGCCTTAATTTTTACGCTCACACTTGTGCCTGTACTTGTGAGTATGATGATGAATAAAAACGTAAAAGAGAAATCTAACTTCTTTGTGAATGCCATTTTGAAGTATTCGATGATGTTCTTTTATTACTGTTTTGGTCATAAATCACAGACTTTTATTGCCACCATTATCTTCACAATCGTTGGTTTTTGGACGCTTTCTTTACACGGAACGGAGTTTTTACCCCAACTCAATGAAGGCTCAATTTACGTCCGTGCCAATATGCCAAGAAGTATTAGTTTGGATGAATCTGTGCGTTATGCCAACCAAATGCGAAAGGTTTTTGAGGGTTATCCCGAGGTGAGAAAAGTGCTTTCTCAGGCGGGCCGTCCCAATGATGGTACTGACCCAACAGGGTTTTATAACGTAGAATTTTTTGTGGATATTTACCCACAAAAAGAATGGAAAAGTGGCTTATCGAAAGCAGAATTGGTGAATCAAATGGAAAAGAAATTGTCAGTTTTTCAAGGGATTAGCTTCGGATTTTCACAACCGATTATGGATAATGTCGAAGAGGCAGTTTCGGGCGTAAAAGGCTCAATTGCCGTAAAAATATACGGAACTGATTTTGATGTTTTAGAAAAAGATGCACAGAAAGTATATGGCGTTTTGAGAAAAGTAAGAGGAATTGAGGATTTGGGAATTATTAAAAATTTAGGGCAACCCGAACTCAGAATCGAACTTAATCAACAAAAAATGGATTTGTACGGCGTGCAAACTGCCGATGCCGATGCCGTAGTTTCAATGGCCATTGGGGGACAAACGGCCAGTCAATTATTTGAAGGTGAACGTAAATTTGATATTCGAGTTCGTTTCCAACAACCATACAGAAAATCAGAAGTGGAAATTGGTAATTTGATGATTCCTACGATGAATGGAACAAAAATTCCGATTAAAGAAATAGCGATGATCAAATCTTTAACAGGTCCAAGTTTAATTTTCAGAGAAAACGCCAGACGTTTTACCGCTGTAAAATTCTCAGTTCGTGGGCGTGATATGGGTAGCACCATTGCCGAAGCGCAAGCGGGTGTAATGCGAGTAATTCCTTCATTACCAAAAGGGTATGAAATGAAATGGAAAGGGGATTTTGAGAATCAACAACGGGCATCAAAACGTCTTGCTCAAATTGTACCGCTTTCCATGATTGCCATTTTCTTTATTCTGTACCTTCTTTTTGGTAATTTGAAAGATGCAGGATTAGTGTTTACCAACGTGCCATTTGCGATTATTGGTGGCTCTTTGGCTTTGTTGGTTACGGGTACAAATTTCAGTATTTCGGCTGGGATTGGTTTTATCGCTTTATTTGGTATTTGTATTCAGAATGGTGTGATTATGATTGAGGTTTTTAAAGATAATATCAAAAAGAAAATGACCCTACAAACCGCTGTTATTGAGGGAGTTAAATCAAGAGTTCGCCCCGTTACGATGACTGCTTTTATGGGTATTTTCGGGATGCTACCCGCTGCTATTTCTTCAGGAATTGGCTCGGAATCTCAGAAACCATTGGCCATTGTGGTAATTGGTGGATTGATTGGTGCAACGATTTTAACGCTCTTCATTTTCCCATTAATTTTTGAACGTTTTTATCGTAAGTATTTCGATTTGATTAATCATTAGAATACGATAATTTTAAAATGTAATAACCGCTAACAGCGGCTATTTGCCCTGTTAGCGGTTATTTTTGCTTTATTTTAACAGTAATTTTGTAGTTGCGATAAATGATAAATAATTCCATCTTAATTTCAAATTTTAAGACTATTTAACAAACCAAATTTTCAATACATTCGTTTATATATCAAAGGTTGTAGAACTTTCATGAGCAATGTTAAAACTAAATGACATATTCAAAATATTACTTTTCGTCGGTACTTTACTGACCTCAAAAGTATTGCCTGCTCAGTCGGCTAACGTACATATCAGCAGTACGCATACTCGTGTTGTGAATCCTTATTCGCATCATGTTAATTCTGGCGAATCCTTCATTTTTGAGGATAATGAGATTTCTGAAAACGCTAAAATTTTTAATAATTTATCGTTGATTGATCGTCCAAAATCTAACTATTTTGATTTTGGTTTCATAAAAAAACAGTTTACCCAAATTGTCCTTCAAAAAATCACCACTCCTTTTCATAGATTTACCCATCTCTTCATTTTTTTCCATTGCTGGAAAATCTTCTTTAGCTAAATGCTTAAATTTTAGACAATTCAAGCCAAAATCCATCTTTTCGTCTTTTTAGCATTAAATACATCGTATTCAGTGTATTTCTCAGTAGTTTTTAACCATTAAAAAAATAAAGTCATGAAAAAGAACATGGTTTTTTCAGCTAAACAATGGTTGTTTAGCCTTCGTGGAGTTTTATTATTGATTGTTTTAGCTTGCTCAAATTTCTTAGTTGTGGGTCAAACAAACCAACTTGAAACTGAACAAGGAATGAATAATGCCATTGCGACCTACAACGCAGATGTGCGACAAGCGGCTTTATTAGCGAGTCAATATCCACAAAATTTAACGCAATTGCAGAACAGACAAAATCAAGTTTCGTCTTCATTTCAAGATATGATTAGTGGTTTTCGTCAGACGAAACAAGGATGGTTTTATACTTTGACCAGATATCCCAATTTGATTCATACGTTGGCAACTTTGCCCAATAATGAAGACAAGGAAGATATTTATAAATTGTTACCAAATCAAGATGAAGATTTGCAAACAGCCGCTTGGAAATTGTATAATAATGAAAAGCAAGACCTCGTACAGATAGATAATGTGCAGACATCGGCGCAACAAGATTTTGAGAAATCAATTCAAGACCTTGACCAGACGACTAAAGATGCGTTTCAAAAGTTGGCTACGATGCCCGATGTTTTAACTTTATTAACCAATAATATTGAACTTACGGCAAAATTAGGTCAAAAATATAAAGATAATCCAGCGCAAGTAGCTACCGATTTATCCACTTTGCACGATAGTTTGACCTTGAAAAATGAGACTGAAATGGCCAATTTCAGAAAGCAATTAGCTGAAAATCCTCAGGCTCAACAAGAATTTAACCAAGCCGTGAAGGATTATGCTAATGCGAATGGTTATAATAATCGCAATCAATACGGCAACAATTGGAATAATCAGAATTATTATGCTAATCCGTATTCTTATTGGTTTGGTTATCCATCATGGTACGGTTCGCCAATGTGGTATCCTGGGGCGTATGGCTACAATATGGGTTTAGGTTTAGGTTTTGGGGGCGGGTATTTCGGATATGGTTTACCCTATTATGGATTTTCTAATTGGTTCAATACGGGTTATTATTATCGTTATCCTACTCTATCCCGTCAATTTGGCGGTTATTTTAATCACAATACCTACGGAAATAATAGAACAATGGGCTATAATAACGGGATGAATAATCGGATGAGTAGCGGAAATTACCAATTCAACCGAGGGGGTCAAGTTTACCAAAATAATGGTGGAAGTAATCGTTCTTATGGCAATAATTCTTTTGGTGGAAATAGAGGTAGCAGCGGATTCGGTAGTGGCGGATTTGGTGGCGGTGGATTTCACGGAGGCGGTGGAGGACACGGCGGTCGCCATTAATAGATAATTTCATAAAAAGGCTCAAGTGAAAATTACACTTGAGCCTTTTTGAGCTTTTGAAGTGATATTGTTATTAAAAATGACATATTTGCATTTCATCTCTAAAAACCAAAAAATATGTGGTGGTTATATGCTCTTCTTTCAGCGCTTTTTGCCTCTTTAACGGCCATTTTTGCAAAAATTGGTATCATAG
>JBBAKY010000140.1:0-8627 GCA_040403295.1 Arcicella sp. | reverse complement strand
TTCAAAAGCTCTCATTTTCACGGCTTTGGCAATGCCATATTTTCGCCATTCGGGCTTTACGATAAGGCCAGAATTTGCCACAAATTTGCCGTGTTCCCACGTTTCTACGTAGCAAAAACCGATGAATTCACCTTTGTCATCAAGGGCAATGATAGCTTTGCCTTCTTGCATTTTTACACGCAGATATTCGGGCGAACGCTTGGCGATTCCCGTGCCACGTGCTTTGGCGGATTCCTCCATTTCAAAGCAAATTGCTTCGGCAAGAGGTAAATGTTCAGTCGTAGCGACTTGAACGGTATAATTTTCGATAAGATTTTCAGAGATTAATAACTTTGCCACTGTTGAAATTTTGCTAAAAATGTTTTTGGTGATGATGGTAGATGATAAATCGCTACGACTTAACGAGTTAAGCCTTAGAATATTAACAAATACACGAAAACGTCTTGAGAAATGTCTGCCACGTGGGCAAACGAACAGGATTAGGGTATCAGACCCTACGGAAGAATGTACACCTAAAAACAGGTGCGGGAATGTATGAATAAGATATGAATTTTACTTCGTATGGCATTTTCTGAGATAGATTTTCGACCTTGAAATCTTTGAAATCGAACAATCATGCAAAGTTTAATAAAACAAAATGAGAGATGCAATGTTTTTTTTCAATTTTTTAAGATATGAGCATTGTGTAATGGGTTTTGAGATGATTGCTTAATCACTTCACTTTATCAAAACGTATATACTTAACCTATTAAAAATCAACAAATTAACGATTTCTATCTGTAATAAAATTTGGAATTTAGCATTTTTTTCCTTAAAATTGGTTAATATTTAAAAATGAATTTAAACCTACGAAAGTCGATTGCTATAACGCAAATTTCGAATTGATAATTATTAAAAACAATGTCTGTTTCTCCAAAAATAAATACAAATAAACTAACTGCCGACGACCTTGTTTATGGGTATATGAATGGCATTTTTCCGATGGCAGATACCGATGGGACACTTTATTGGTATTCGCCCGACCCTCGTGCGGTCATTCCGATTGACACTTACAAAACGCCAAAATCGCTTCGTCCAATTATCCATAAAAAAATATTTGAAGTAAGAATAAATTATAATTTTGAAGGTGTTATGCGAAGTTGTGCCGCCGCTCGAAAAGGCGATGCTGAAACTTGGATTTCCGAAGAAATTATTGAAGCATATAGTGAGTTGCATAAATCTGGTTTGGCATATTCGGTCGAAACGTATATGGATAATCGGATGGTTGGTGGGCTTTATGGAGTATCAATTGGGGGAGCATTTTTTGGAGAATCCATGTTTTATCAAGTACCCGATGCTTCTAAGGTTGCTTTTCATTATTTGATGAAAATTTTAACGCATCAAGGCTATGAACTACTTGATACTCAATTTATTAACGATAATGTAAAACGTTTTGGTGCCATAGAAATTCCGAGAGGAGAATACGTAAAACTACTTAAAATGTCGCTGGAAAAATGTTGCTTTTTTACAGACGAGGCTTTGATAGATTGAGGCAAAAAAATGGAACACCGATGAGAGTCGCTCGGATTTTTGGAGCGGTGTTGGATTGTTTGTATTTTTGCTGGATAATATTCAATCAATCAGATAAAAATGTCTAAACCAATCATTGTTATAAAGTTCGGTACAGCTTCAATTACGCATAAAACAGGCGAACTTAACGAGGAAATTCTGCAAGAAATTGCCCGTCAAATATCCATTCTTCATACTGATTTTCAAATAGTTATGGTTTCTTCGGGAGCGGTTGGAGCGGGTCGTGGATTTATCAAAAATTATAAAGGAACAATCTTTGAACGTAAGGCAGCAGCGGCCATCGGCAATCCTCTTTTGCTGGCAAAATATACCCACTACTTTTCAAAATACGGCATTACAGTGGCTCAAAGTCTCTGCGAAAGACATCACTTTTCCAATCGAAATCAGTTTTTGCAACTCAAAGAAACGTATCAAGAACTTTGGAAAAATGACATCATTCCTATTGCCAATGAAAACGACGTAGTGAGCAATTTAGAACTAAAATTTTCGGATAACGATGAACTTGCTACCTTAATTGCCACCGGTTTTGGGGCGGAAACATTGCTTCTATGCACCTCGGTCGGTGGACTTTTGGATGCGAATAAAAATATCATTCCTCACATCGAAAAAGTGGATTCTGAGGTGTTGGGTTTAGCCAATGACGATAAGTCTTCGTTAGGTTTAGGCGGTATGATTTCAAAATTAACCTACACGCAACTTGCCACACGGATGGGTACCCGTGTAGTTATTTTTGGCATGAAAATCCAAGATGGAATATTACAAGCCATTGATAACCAAAATGGTACAGTATTCGCTCCGCAAGAAGTAGCCTTGAATGCACGACGAAAATGGTTGGCTTCGGGAAGTATAATTGCTGGAAAAGTACAGGTAGATTCGGGGGCAGTTGTGGCTTTGGAAAATCGTAAAAGTTTGTTGGCAGTTGGTATCAAAAAGGTGATTGGGAATTTTGAAAAAGGAGAAGTTTTTGAGATCTTGGACGAAAAGAAAAACGTCGTTGCTATTGCCAGGGCCAGAGAAAATTCGGAGGTAATTTCTATCAATTTAAAAACCCAAAATTTTGAAGTAGCAAATGCGGATGAAATTGTGGTGCTTTAATATTTTGTTTGAAATAATTACTATTTTTAACCCATAAAAATCATTGGGACTTCAAATGCTCCAGCAATTATGAAAAATATTTTTGCCCTTACCATCATAAGCCTCCTAATTTTCGCATGCAAAGGTCCAACACCCGAGCCTGGTTCTGAACAAATCCTCAAACCCGATGGAAAATTGGAAATTAAATATACCGATCCTCGCTTAGAAACCAGTCCAACGATTGTTCTTTCCAATAATGATGTTTTGGCCATTTCTTATAATATCAAGAAAAGTGCCGATGGAAGTCGTCCCGTAAAAATGGCGGTTTATATCACGGAAAACCCCGAAATGAAAGGCATTTTACTGTTAGATAACATTCAATTGAAAGCTGTTGATGAACAGACAAAAAGTTTAGAAATCAGTTTGCCCGCTGTTGGAACAAATATTTATCGCATTTTTTACGTGGATATTACGGATAACAAAGGTACATTTTCTCGAAAAATCCTCAATTTAACGCCCACAGGAACTGAACAAATTACCGCTTGGGCGAATGTAAATTTGGGTATTCAAGGTAGTATTTTCAACCCAAGATTTTCCTCCGCAACAGGCGATGTTTATGCTACTTGTGACTTAGATTCTAATATCAATTTTGTGGATATTACTTATGCAGCAATTGGTTCTCCTTCTCTCAAACCCACTTTTTCATCAAATCCTCGGCGAGGTGCTTTGGGTTTACTGACCACGGCAAGTGACAAAATTTGTGCAAATGTTAACGCATCGGGAGGTACGACAACTTTCTTTGCTCCTATCAACGTACCCATCGAATTTGGCACGGTCAATGACCTTTTCTTGAAGAGTTTATCCATTCCAAATACTACGCAAGATTTAGCCATTGAAGTTGGAAAAATTTATATGTTTCAAAATACTCGCAACACAAAAGACGGGAAATCAGTCGTTCGAAAGGGTGTAATTAAGATAAATGCTATTAATAATGTCATCACTTCAACTGGTCAGGCGATAGCTTCGGGGGTGGTAAATTTCGATGTAAAAGTACAACGGTAACAGGCTTTTTTGTTAACAGTAAAATACGTGGGCTACTACCAACTTTTCTTCATCTTAAAATGCGGAATCACACCAAATAGTAAATAAGAATCTCCAATAATTTCGTAATCAATTGATAAATAGAACTTTACCGCATTTTCACGGGCATCAAGAATAATTTCATTGATGCCTTTTTGTTGCGCTACATTTTCTAAATAATGCATCAACAATTTCCCAACTCCCCTCCCCTGTACCTCTGGCGAAACAGCTACGCAACGTACTTGCCCTTGCGTAGGCGAATTTGTTTGCATACGTGCCACCCCAATAATTTTATTGGTTTCATCATCAACTACCATCGCATGGTCGGCTTGGTCTTCGTCTGTCAAAACTTCGCTGCCTTTCAATTGTCCCCACGGTTCACGCAAAACCTTGAAACGGAGGTCATAATACTGTTCCCATTCTGATTGGGTTGTTGGAATTTTAATGGTTAGCATTTTTATGATATTTACTTTTTAATTACCCCAAAACAATTACTTTTTGTATTGCCCGTAAATTGCAAGTTTCCTTGTAACGTAATATTCTTCAGGGTAATATCTTGCCCAACCGTAAGGGTATGACCTTGATTGATTTTTACATATTCCGAAGATAATGGTTTTCTGCCAACCGACCACACATCTTGATTATTCAAATTGCCATTTCCAATTATTTCTGCGAAATCTGAAAATAAAGAAACGGTCTTGAAATTTTGGAATAAAAGGGTGTCAGTAGTAGTTTTTGTCGTTCCAAAACCTACCACTGACATAATTTTCGACCATAAAATTTGGGGAATTCATAACCAATATACTCATCAAAATATTCAATTTAATAAATTAACTCAAAATCTGGCAAGATTCTTGACTAACCTTAAAGATTATTAATCAGCATAGTAATCTAACAAACTCTTGCGTTAATTCATCAATTAAAAGTACACATGAAAAGACTAACATTATTAGCGTTCGTAATCCTGATTTCGATGGCTGCTATTTCAAGTTGTAAAACTGCCCAACAACCGCAAATCGATACGCAAAAGGAGGACGAAGGGGTAGCAGTTGAAGAACCTCAAACTTCTCCTGACCAAGGAATTTCCTTTTTTGAAGGCAGTTTACAAGAGGGCTTAGAGAAAGCAAAATCTGAGAATAAACTGCTCTTCGTGGATTGCTACACTACTTGGTGTGGCCCGTGCAAAATACTGAAACAATATACTTTCAATGATTCCAATTTAGGCGATTATATGAAAGATAATTATGTTTCTTTGGCCATTGACATGGAAACTACCGAAGGACAAATTTTAGCGAAAAAATACGGCATTGAGGCTTATCCAACTTTATTATTTTTGGATAAATACGGACGAGTTATCAATCATCAAGTAGGTGGAATTGGGGCGGAAGCTCTTTTAGCAAAAGCCGAACAAACCGTTCGCAAAAAAATGTAGTATATTAGTAAATGGTCTAACCATACAGTAGCCCTTGCCTTTTGCAAGGGCTTTTTTTAGGCAATAATTCGTCAGGTTTGCCAATTTAAGAATTGAAGAATCTTTAAAATTAACGAATCTACTTTCTTCATTCCTTCCCAATCCCATTTTTATCGTAACTTTGCATCATAGAAATCATTCACTCATTAGATTACATGAAAATATCCCTAAATTGGCTTAAACAATTTGTAGAAATAACTGAATCCGCTCAGGAATTAGATGAACTCCTTACAGGTACGGGTTTGGAAGTAGAATCAATCGAACGCCACGAGGCGATTTTGGGTGGTTTACAAGGTTTTGTGGTGGGCGAAGTGCTTACTTGCGAACGTTTTGAGGTAAAAGAAAAACAACTAAGTTTAACCACGGTAGATATCGGTACGGGTACGCCTTCGCAGGTAATTTGCGGCGCTTCAAACGTGGCAACGGGACAAAAAGTTATCGTGGCAACCGTTGGAACAACCCTTTACGACCATGCCAAAGGCGAACCAATTTTTCAGATTACGAGCAAAAAAACCTACGGACATTTGTCGGAAGGAATGATCTGTGCGGAGGATGAATTGGGTTTGGGAACATCGCACGATGGAATTTTGGTCTTAAATACCGATTTGCCCAACGGAACACCAGCGGCGCAATATTTTAATTTAGAGGCCGATTTATTAATCGAAATCGGACTGACTCCCAACCGTGCCGATGCGGCTTCACATTGGGGTGTGGCTCGTGATATAAAGGCAAAAACTGGGCGTGAAATCACGATGCCTTCGATTGAAAATTTCAAAGTAGAAAACAATAATTTTCCGATAGAATTAGTCGTTGAAAATCCAATTGATTGCCCACGTTTTTGTGGTCTTACGATTGATGGCATTGAAGTAAAAGAATCTCCCGAATGGCTACGTAAATCATTGGAAACTATCGGATTACGTTCTATTAATAACATCGTCGATATTACCAATTACATCTGTCATGGACTCGGCCAACCGATGCACGCTTATGATTGGCACGCCATCAAAGGGCAAAAAATTGTCGTAAAAACCCTTCCCGCAGGAACAAAATTTACGACTTTAGATGAAGTAGAACGCACTTTGGGCGAAACAGATTTGATAATTTGTGATACTGAAGAAGCTCTTGGAATTGCGGGTATTTTTGGCGGAATGAAATCGGGAATTAAGCCAGAAACCAATCGTGTTTATTTAGAAGTTGCCTATTTCGACCCTGCTTCGGTACGTAAAACGGCTCAACGTCATGGCTTAAAGACGGATGCTTCGTTCCGTTTTGAACGTGGCACCGACCCAAATGCAAAATTATTTGCCTTGAAATATGCCGCATTATTAATTCAAGAATTCGCAGGTGGCGTAGTTTCTTCGGAAATTACGGATTTTTATCCAACGCCGATTGAAGATTTTAAAGTACAAGTTTCTTACAAAAATATTGACCGTCTGATTGGCAAAAAATTAGATAAATCCCTCATTCACGACATTTTAGATAAATTAGAAATTGGCATTTTCAGTAATATAGAAGACGGTTTTGAAGCACTTGTGCCAGCTTATCGGGTGGACGTAACCCGTGAGGCGGATGTAATTGAAGAAATTTTACGGATTTACGGTTTCAATAATATTGAATTATCGGAAACACTTGGTACAGATTTTCTTTCAAGTTTTCCAGCCAAAGACCGTGAGAATTTGCAGTTGAAATTGACGCAAATTTTGGCGGCCAATGGTTTTAACGAAATCATTACTAATTCATTGACAAAACCTGCTTATGCGGAGTTAATCAAAGGTGATTTGCCGAATGAAAATGTTGAAATTTTGAATAAACTTTCGGAAGACTTAGGCGTCATGCGCCAGACGATGTTATTTTCAGGATTGGAAGTTTTGGCGTACAATATCAACCGTCGTCAGAAAGATTTACGTGTATTTGATTTCGGAAAAACGTACCATAAAATCAACGATAAATACGTCGAAAAACGTCATTTAGCCATTTTTATTACTGGAAATTCAGAAACTGAAACTTGGCAAATGAGATCGCAAAAAGTAGCTTTTCACACACTTGTAAGTGCAGTAAATAAAGTTTTGGGAAGTCTGGGCGTTAAGAATTTCGACAGTAAACCAATCGAAAACTCCGCAACTTTTGAATACGGTTTGAGTTATTTAGTGAACAAAAAAGAAGTGGTAAAATTGGGTTTAGTAAAACCAAACGTAGCCAAAAAAGCGGAGGTGAAACAACACGTTTTCTTTGCGGATATTGATTGGGATTATTTATTCAAACAATACAACGATAAAGCTGTTTTCATGGAATTACCAAAATTCCCAGAAGTTCGCCGTGACCTTTCGTTGGTAATTGACAAAACCGTAAGTTTCGACCAAATTCAGAAATTGGCCCGTAATTATGAGAAAAATCTTTTGAAACAAATAAATGTTTTTGACGTATATCAAGGCGATAATTTGGGCGAAGGCAAAAAGTCATATTCAGTAAGTTTCATGCTTCAAGACTACGAACAAACGCTAACGGATAAAGTTATTGATAAAACAATGGAGAAGTTGATGGGAGCGTTTGAGAAAGAAATTGGTGCGGTGATTCGGAAGTAGGTTTGTGCATTATTTACGAAGATATTCTTGAAATAAGTAACCCGTCTGTCATTTAAAATAACAAAATGACACGTTTGTGATATCACCATTCTAAATCTAATTTTTTTAGCAATTATTAAACTAAAATACTGTATCTTAACGTTGTAACTAAAATTTAAAATTCAAAAAAATGTTAAAATCAAAAATCTTTACTGCTTTACTTATTGCCTTGTCAATCAGCGTATTTGCAGGAAATAAGCCCGCTAAAAATGACGGAGCAACAGGAATTCAATTCTTCAAAGGCACATTCAAAGAAGCCTTAGCGAAAGCCAAAAAAGAAAATAAAATGGTGATGATGGATTGCTACACCACGTGGTGCGGTCCTTGCAAAATGTTGAAATCGCAAGTATTTGTGGATAAGACTTTGGGCGATTACATGAACGAAAAATATGTATGCGTAGCGATGGATTACGAAAATGGCGAAGGCCCAGCCGTAGCTCAACAATATCCAGTGGACGGTTATCCAACTTTATATTTCTTAGATGCTTCTGGAAAAGTAAAGAAGACTTTTGTAGGCGTTCCAAATGCAAATCCAGCAGGAGCAATTTTAAGCATGGCTAAGAAATTTGGCAAATAGAATTAGTGAATAATTGATAGAGAATAATTAGTAGTCATTCGAAATCTAAAAAGAAAAAGGACGTCTAAATGCTTGTCTATTAAGCCTTCAGAAGTCCTTTCTTTTTTAAACTATTCTATATTAATTTTTCTGATTCTAATGATTTTGGGGGTACTGTTTTAATCCGTTTTTGATGAGGCAATCAACAGATTTTCTAACCAACAATCGGAATAAACAAATCTATTTAAGTTTGCTC
>JBBAKY010000139.1:0-8683 GCA_040403295.1 Arcicella sp. | reverse complement strand
TTATTTTTTTGTTAGGTTGGAAAGTTACCGAACTCACCAATGATGTTTCCTTGCTTAAACAAAAGGCAATCGACACATTTAACCAAACACAGGAGTACATTTTTACGCATTTGGGAATATCTGCCAAAGAACAATTAGCCATCTTAAAGTCAGAACAACCTTCCTACACCAGTATCATGCAAGTAGTATTTGGTTCGCTTACGAGTGTCTTCAAAAACCTCATATTTGTATTGGTTTATTTTCTATTTCTACTATTCTATCGATCGCACATAAAAAATTTCTTGCTCAAACTTTCGGTTAAATCCCAACGAGATGAAATGGAGCAAATCATTCATTCTTCTACCAAAGTTTCCCAACAGTATTTGTTAGGTCTTTCCAAAATGATTATTTGTTTATGGATTATGTATGGCATCGGTTTCAGTGTACTTGGGGTTGAAAATGCACTGTTTTTTGCGATATTATGTGGATTATTGGAAATAGTACCTTTTGTTGGCAATATTACAGGAACTACTTTAACCGTTTTAGTCACAGCTTTGCACGGTGCCGAATTCTCTACATTAATAGGTATTGTGATTACTTATATTGTCGTACAATTTATTCAAGGTTGGGTACTTGAACCACTCATTTTGGGTCCCCAAGTAAAGATAAATCCCTTATTTACCATCTTGGCTTTAGTCCTTGGAGAATTACTTTGGGGAATCTCTGGCATCATTCTCGCCATTCCAATCACGGCGATTTTTAAAATTATCTGCGATCACATTGAACCTCTAAAACCTTATGGATTTTTGATTGGTGAAATAGAAACAGAAAATAAAAAAAGCATTTTTTTGAGAAAAATAAAATAAAGTTCAGGAGTAATCCCAATATAACTCGAAGTGAAAAGCATCTACTAATTTAATATAACTTCCCTATTTTAGGAAATTAGTCATTATATTAACCCATGAAGTCGATGAATTATGATAGTCCAAAATGAGTGAAATATGTAAATTATTTCTAAAATTGTGTAATACTTTCTAATGCCTAAAACCCAATCTTTGTATGGTAATAACACTCTCGCATACAACCTCATGCCGCCCAATAATACGCCTTCCAATGAATAAAAAAAATTAGTAGAATGGTTGAGTACAAAACGAGAGCAAGGGGTTACTCTCGTTTTTGTTTCTCGAAACAAACATCAAAAATGAAAATCAAACAGAATGGTCAATTGAGCAGGCCTATACAGGAAATGGTTTTAATGAAAAAGCTTTTTTCACCGTTTCTTGTAAAATTAATAGAAATTGAATATTAGGTTCAAAGATTTACAAATGGAATTGGTTGAAGATAAGAATACGATTTAAAACATCTTATAAAATTAAATTTATGAAAACAATATTGTTTCCGACCAATTTTAGTAAAAATGCTGTTCACGCATCACTATATGCGGGCATGATTGCCCGAGCAATGGATGCGCAGCTAATTTTGCTCAACGTATATTCAATACCGATGGCAACGGAATATCAGATTCCGTATAATGTGGATGGCTTTCTAAAAGATAGTCAAGAAACTGCTAAAGAGAATTTGCAGGTTTTCGGTAAAGAGTTAATCAAAAGTACTAAGCTTTCACCCGATAAAGTCACGCAAATAACGGAGTATGGCCAAATCACGGATAGTATTGTCAGAACAGCTCATGAGAAAAAAGTAGATTTAATTATTATCGGAACGATGGGCGTTTCAAACATATTGGATCAATGGCTTGGCACAAATGCACAAAATATAATTGAAACGGCCGAATGCCCCGTGTTGATTATTCCTGAAAAGGCGGAGCTAAATTTCCCCAAAGTTTTAATGTATGCCGCTGATTTTAAGGAAGATGATGTTTTGGCAACGCATAAAGTCTTAGAATTTACGAAGCCTTTGGGAGCAATGTGCAAAGTAATTCATATTCACGATTATTATGAAGTGATTACAAATCAAAATGTGAAAGAAAAGGTATTAGAATTGAAACATGAATTTGAAGAAGATGATGAGGTGACAATAAAAAATATTAATCGTGAAGAAATTTATAATGGCCTAAAAACCTACGTCAGGACTCATAAACCTGATGTTTTGGCTTTAGCCATTTATAAAAAATCGTTTTTGAGGAAAATTTTTGAACGAGGTATCATCGACCATTACGTTCAAAATGGCGATATTCCTTTGCTTATTTTTAGGAAATGAAATACCTATTAGCCTGATAATCCAAATATATTTAAACAACATAAATACAATAATTGCGCATAAAAAATGCCACTTCAAAAATTGGAGTGGCATTTTTTAGGATAACCAAAAAAATCTATCCTAAATAAGTCTTCAATGCCTTACTTCTTGAGGTATGACGTAAACGACGAATTGCTTTTTCTTTAATCTGACGTACACGTTCACGAGTAAGATTAAATTTCTCGCCAATTTCTTCTAAAGTCATGGCATGTTCTCCGTTCAGTCCGAAATATAAAGTTACAACATCGGCTTCACGCTGCGTTAAAGTTGATAATGCTCTCTGAACTTCACGACGAAGTGAGTCGTTAATCAAACCTGAATCTGGCTTATCTTCTCCGTCATTTTCTAAAACGTCCAACAATGAATTTTCTTCTCCTTGAACAAACGGTGCATCCATTGAGACATGGCGACCAGAGATTTTCAACGTATCAACAACTTCACCCGTAGAAATTTCCAAAACCTCAGCTAATTCTTCTGGCGTTGGTTCACGTTCAAATTTTTGTTCTAATTCCGAAAACGTTTTCGAGATTTTGTTCAAAGAACCTACACGATTCAAAGGCAAACGTACGATACGAGATTGTTCAGCTAAAGCTTGTAAAATTGACTGACGAATCCACCAAACGGCGTAAGAAATAAATTTAAAACCACGAGTTTCATCAAAACGTTGTGCCGCTTTGATAAGTCCTAAATTTCCTTCATTAATAAGGTCACCGAGGCTAAGGCCTTGATTCTGATACTGTTTTGCAACAGATACCACAAAACGAAGGTTCGCTTTTGTAAGTCTTTCTAATGATAATTGGTCCCCGTCACGGATTTTTTGAGCTAAAATAACTTCCTCCTCTGGTGTCAATAAATCCACCTTGCCGATTTCTTGTAGATACTTATCAAGTGATTGACTTTCTCGGTTAGTAATCTGTTTACTAATTTTTAGCTGTCTCATATTTTTTTTAAATGGTTAACAAACCGCTTTTTTAAAATTAAATGTGATTGTGATAGAAGTAAACAGTTTTTAGTTTGCAGTATTCAGTTTCTGTTCATTCGTTAAATTAATTCTACATCCTAAGATTAGACTATTTTTTGAATTGACTGACAACGTGTTCTAAATTTTACTGATTACTTTGAAAAGGAGAAGATTAGACGTAAAATAAGTACAAAACCAAACGACTATATAAGTACAAAAAGCACATCTTATAATCGTTTGGAATGAAAATAATTCTTTTATAAAAGATTAACGTAATTTCTCTCAGATTTGTTCTATTTGACTTCCGGCTTGGGTAAAAGGGCCTTTCTCGACAAACGGAATTTTCCAGTTTTCTTATCTACCTCAATCAATTTCACTTTCACTTGCTCGCCGATTTGAAGAACACCTTCAACCGTTTCTAATCGTTCCCACTTGATTTCAGAGATGTGTAAAAGACCGTCTTTGCCTGGTAAAAATTCAACAAAAGCTCCAAATGGCATGATTGATTTAACAACGCCATCGTAGATTTCGCCCTCTTCTGGAATCATCACGATACCTTTAACCATTGATACTGCTTTGTCCATTGACTCTTTATTGGCAGAGAAAATTGACACATAGCCACCATCTGGTTTTTCTTCAATCGTAACGGTTGCACCTGATTGTTTTTGAATATCTTGAACAACTTTTCCACCTGGCCCGATTACCGCTCCGATTTGCTCTTTCATAATCTTAATGACAACAGCCCGTGGAGTTTGTGGTTTCAAGTCGGCTCTTGGTGAAGAAATAGCTTCCTTCATTTTACCCAAGATATATAAACGTCCTTGTTTTGCTTGATTTAACGCTTCAACCAAAACATCGTAAGAAAGGCCATCTACTTTAATGTCCATTTGACAAGCCGTAATTCCTTTTTCAGTTCCTGTAACTTTGAAATCCATATCTCCTAAATGATCTTCATCACCTAAAATATCTGAAAGAACGGCATATTTACCCGTTTTAGGGTCAGAAATCAATCCCATTGCAATTCCAGAAACGGGTGCTGAGATTTTAATTCCTGCATCCATCAACGCCAATGTTCCCGCACATACAGTTGCCATTGAAGACGAACCATTTGATTCAAGAATATCAGAAACGATACGGATTGTATAAGGATTGTTAGCATCAGAAGGTAATACTTTTTTCAAAGCACGCATCGCCAAGTTACCATGTCCAACTTCACGACGACCAGGTCCTCTGTTTGGTTTTACTTCACCCGTTGAAAATCCAGGGAAGTTATAATGCAACATGAAACGATTGTATCCAGAAACCATGGCTGAATCAATCATTTGCTCGTCCATTTTCGTACCTAAAGTTACAGTCGTCAAAGATTGTGTTTCACCACGAGTGAATACGGCTGAACCGTGTGGAGAAGGCAAATAATCTACTTCACATGTGATTTGGCGAATTTCATCCAATTTACGACCATCCAAACGGAAACGTTCAGTAATCACCATTTGACGAACTGCTTCTTTCTCAATATCGTGGAAATAAACTTTCGCTAAAGATTTATTTACAACTGAATCTTCTGGTAAAGCATCGAAATATTCTGCTTCAACCGCTTTAAATGATTCTCTACGACCGCTTTTACTTGGATTTGCTAATTTAGCAACTGCGTAAAATTTGTCATAATAACCAGCCCAAAGTAATTTCTTTAATTCTTCATCGTGTATTTCGTGGTTATAGACACGCTTTTCAGTCTTACCAACTTCAATTGTCAATTCAACCAAAGCAGCACAATGAACTTTGATGGCATCGTGTGCAAGTCTCAGTGCTGTTAGCATATCCTCTTCTGAGCATTCCATCATTTCACCTTCCACCATCAAAATATCGTTGGCATTTGCCGCCACCAATAATTCCATCTCAGCATTTGCAATTTGAGCGATAGTTGGATTTACAATAAATTCACCGTTGATTTTTGCAACACGAACCTCAGAAATTGGTCCATTGAAAGGAATATCTGAAACTGCTATACAAGCTGCGGCTGCTAATCCTGCAAAGGCATCTGGTGAAACAGTTTCATCCGATGAAATCATCGTGATAGCAACTTGCGTATCGGCGTGATAATCGGATGGAAAAGTAGGGCGTAAAGCTCTATCAACCAAACGACTCACTAAAATTTCGTAATCTGAGAGTCTTGCTTCACGACGTAAAAATCCACCAGGAATTTTTCCTGCCGAAGCAAATTTCTCTTGATAATCAACTGATAATGGAAGGAAATCAACGCCTTCCTTTGCTGTTTGGCTTGAAACAACCGTAGCCAACAACATCATGTTTCCGCTTCTTACAACGACAGAACCATCCGCCTGTTTTGCAAGTTTGCCCGTTTCGATGGATATTTCTTTACCATCGGGCATTGTTATTTTTTTCGTTATTACGTTAAACGACATATTTTTTTTGATTTTACCTTTAATCTAACTTCTGAGTAAAAAACAGGGTGTTAAAGGCATTTGTTGGATTTGAATCGCTAATTTCTTTCTTGTCAATCATTAATTATCATGTTTCGTTTAGAAGTAGAATTTGACAAGAACATAAATTAACGAGCATCCAAAGAGAGGAAATAAAAAGTAGGCAATTGAAACAATTGCCTACCAAAAATACTATTTTCTGATGCCGAGTTCGACAATAATAGTACGGTAACGAGAGATTTCTGTTTTGATTAAATAATCTAACAAAGCTCTACGCTTTCCTACCAATTTCAAAAGACCGAAACGTGTCGAGTGATCTTTTTTGTTTTTCTTTAAGTGCTCAGTCAAATGATTGATTCTGAAAGTAAACAAAGCTATTTGCGACTCAGCAGAACCAGTATCGATTTTTGACTTTCCATGTCCACGAGATTCAAAAATCTCCTGTTTTACATCCGAAGTTAAGTACATCTTCAACCAGTTTAAATTGTTAATAATTATGAAAACATGCAAAATTACCGTTTTTCCTACGTATTAACAAGTTTCAACTTCATTTTATTTGAAATCCATTCACCAAAAGCTGTTTTAGACAGCTTTTCTTTCATTCTGTTAAAATAAACAGCGTAAACATCGGCTTCAAAGAGTCGGGAATCGTTTTGGGCTTTTTTCAGGAAGTATAATCCGAAAAGAAATAAAATAATATTTGAAACCCAAGCACCTACCTGCACCGCCAATCGACTCTCTTTGGCTGCCTTATCGCCTTGTTGGGTCATTACATACATCATAATAAAGAATACAATCGCAATAACCACTGGCAATCCAAATCCTCCTTTTTTAATAATTCCACCCAATGGTGCGCCAATTAAAAACATGACAAATACGGCAATGGCATTCGTAAATTTATGATGCCACTCTAAGTCAGTTCTATGAGAATCCTCTTCTTTTGAAAGTAATGAGTTCTGATTCGTTTCATTATAAGTATATATATTGTTGGCCTGCCCCAACGCATAATCTACATTTTGAGTTGGGAAAGTTAACTGTTTTAATCTCTTCTTAACAAAATCATCTAATTTCGGATTAACTTTAAGTTTAATCAACTGATTTCCAACCACTGAATTTTTAGGAATATGCTTCATTTCGTAACCGTAATAAGAACTTGCATTCGTCAAAAAACTTTTACGTAAGGATTGGTAACTCTTTTTCAGCGAATCCGAATCGTAGGATAGTTCAGAAATACCACGCATCATTTGGTGATGTTTAAATTGGTCTTCCTCTGTCTTGTGCATATCGAAAGCCGCCAAACTCATAATTACTTTACTTTTTGTGAAAGAATGAGTAGATAAATCCGTAGCATCTGCGGTTCCGGTTTTATCGGCATCCTCGGTGTAATCATTTCCATTAAAAAGCTCAAAAATCAAATACTGCTTGTTCATAATCGAATACATCTGAGCAGAATCGGCCATGGTTACGTGAGTATCACCATTATTTTTAGTATGGTCAAAAATAACAATGCTTTTTAAAGTCTTATTGTCAGGATATTTTTTAGCCACTTTAATGCTATATCCCGGCAAATCGGTATAAAAAATACCCTCCTTGATATTCAAGGTAGTTTTCGTGGTTTTTATGTCGTACAAAAGACTATATCCTTTCAGATTAGCCCAAGGTAAAGCAACATTATTAAACCAAAAGGCAAATACACTTATAAAAACGGTGACCACAAACATCGGTAACATGGCCCTTGTGATCGAAATACCAGCACTTTTGATGGCAGTAAGTTCAAAATATTCGCCTAAGTTTCCGTAAGTCATCAAGGTTGAAAGGAGCATCGCTAAAGGAAGGGCAATTGGAATCGTAATTAGACTAAAATAAAAGAATAATTTAAGATAAATATCTATGCCCAAATCTTTGCCAAAAAGGTCGGCAAAATAGGCTATGATTAATCTCATCAAAAAGATAAAAATCACCACGGCTAAAGTCATAAAAAATGGTTGCCAGAATGATTTTAGGATTAATTTATCAATTTTTTTTATCATTGGTCGAAATATAAAATGCTCGTGATTCGGAAAGAAACACGAGCATCGTGCGTTCATTTGAGAACGTAAAAATACATGAATTTGATTTCAATAGATTGTTAAAATTTCTTAACTGCCAACTATTTCTTTTAGCTTATAAATTAAATCTCCCCATAATTCGGTCAACTCATCTTCATCAGTAGTCATTGAATAATCAACTATTTTCAAATAGGTTGAGCCAGTTAAATCGCTGACATCCATTTTAAATTCAAGATAATTATGGTCTTTTTCTTCCGAATTAGGCGGAACAAAATCAAATTTTGCGGATTTATTTAACCTTAATTGAGACAGTTTTGCCACATGACTTTCACCATCCCATAAGAAGTCGAATGTTGTACTATCTTTTAATACAACCTTTTCGGCAAACCACTGTTGCATACCAGAAGCTGAACTGATATAGGGAAATAGCACTTTTGGAGAGGCTCTTAACTCATATTCTGCGATAAATTTATGTTTACTCATTTTTTTACAAGATTTAGCAATTTCAAAACGCTTAAAAATGTATTTTAATACTATTAGCAATAAAATACTTGTACTCTATATTGGCAAAGGTATAAATGTTCAAGAAATTCGCAAGCATTTTTTTATAATTTACAATCTAAACGCTAAAATAAATTCATTATATACTGATAATCAATCACTTAACCCTTGAAATATTTTATTTCATAGAATTTTACATTTTAACAAAAAGGCCTCTTTAAACGCCTGAAAATCAAGCAATAGCGAAATTCTTTCAAAATAAACCCCATTTGATTTGTCTAAAAATATTAAAATCCTTAATTTTGCACCACATTAATACTGCGGGATAGCTCAGATGGTTAGAGCGTAGGATTCATAACCCTAAGGTCGGCAGTTCGATCCTGCTTCCCGCAACTATTAGAGCCCTTACTGAATTTTTCGGTAAGGGCTTTTTTTATAGCCATGAGCAATAAGAAGATGAGCATTGAGTTTAAAAATAAGGTTATTTCCCTTTTTTT
>JBBAKY010000138.1:0-8735 GCA_040403295.1 Arcicella sp. | reverse complement strand
CGATTTAACGGCTAATCTTGCCAACATTTCCGCCGCTCTCAAAGAAGCCTTTAATTTCTTTTGGGTAGGTTTTTATTTGAAGAAAGAAAACCAATTGGTTTTAGGACCATTTCAAGGACCAATTGCTTGTACTCGTATTAATTTCAATCGTGGTGTTTGTGGACATTGCTATATGACGAAAGAAGTTATTATTGTGCCAGATGTAGAAGCTTTTCCAGATCATATTGCTTGTTCATCAGCTTCAAAATCTGAAATTGTTCTGCCAGCTCTGGATAAGAATGGAGAAGTATTTTTGGTACTTGATGTAGATTCTGATAAAATAAACGACTTTTCGGAAGTCGATTCAATTGGGCTATACGCCATCATGAAAATGATAGAGACATTTATTTGAGTTATATAAAAAAGCCAAGTCTACATTTTAAGACTTGGCTTTTTGCTTAGAATAATTGTTCCGCCCGATATTTAGGCACAATTCCTAAATGTATGTATGCTCTTTCGGTTGCCTCACGACCACGAGAAGTACGTTTCAAGAATCCTTCTTGAATTAAAAAAGGTTCATAAACTTCTTCAATGGTTTCTGCTTCTTCACCACAAGCAGTTGCAATGGTGGATAATCCAACAGGACCACCTTTAAATTTTTCAACGATGGTCGTTAAAATACGAATATCCATTTCATCTAAGCCATTTTTATCTACGTCCAATGCCAGAAGAGCCATTTCGGCAATTTCTACAGTAATTCTTCCATCGCCTTTCACTTGGGCAAAATCACGAGTTCTTCTCAAAAGATTATTAGCAATACGGGGCGTTCCACGACTTCTTCTTGCAATTTCGTAAGCTGCATCATCATTAATTGGTGTTTTTAAAATTTCACAAGAACGTTTTACAATAGAAGTCAACAATTTAGCATCATAATATTCCAAACGGCAATTAATTCCAAACCTTGCCCGTAGTGGAGACGTAAGCATTCCCGCCCGTGTGGTTGCTCCAATGAGCGTAAAAGGGTTTAAAGAAATCTGCACGCTTCTTGCATTGGGGCCCGAATCCAAGAGAATATCAATCTTGTAATCCTCCATTGCCGAGTATAAATATTCCTCAACAATTGGATTCAGTCGGTGAATTTCATCAATAAACAACACATCATAAGGTTGAAGATTGGTCAAAAGTCCCGCTAAATCAGAAGGTTTATCCAAAACTGGTCCCGATGTAATTTTGATATTTGCTTTTAATTCATTCGCTACGATATTTGAAAGCGTAGTTTTCCCCAAACCAGGGGGACCATGTAAAAGCACATGGTCAAGGGCTTCTTCCCGTTGACGAGCCGCCGTTACGAAGATTTTTAAATTCTCTAATATTTTATCCTGTCCCGCAAAATCTTGAAACGATAGGGGTCGTAAGGCACGTTCAATTTCTTTTTCAACATTAGAAAGGCTTTCTGTATCACCTTTCAAATAATCTTCTCGCATAATCTTAATTTAGAATTTTCTTTCTCTATTCAAAAATACGGTTATTTCTGTTCTAATAAAACAATGGAATAAGCGTTTCAGTAAATTCTACCGATTGCCTTACTACCAATCACATTAATTCTTACGTATTAACAACAATTGCCTGCTGCAAACTTTAAAACTGCCCACTTAAAAATATAGTTATTTAACAATCTTTTGCTTTAATTTGTGCAATTATTTCTGTCTAAAAATCAATTATACCACTTAAAAACATGACATCAACATTTCTCGGCGAATTTGTCGGTACTGCTGTTTTAATTTATCTCGGCAATGGCGTTGTATCAAATGTATTACTGAAGGGCTCAAAAGGAGAAGGAAGCGGTTGGATAGTAATTACGACTGGCTGGGCTTTTGCGGTGACAATTGGCATTTATATTTCCACAAAATTCGGAAGTCCCGCAGCACATCTAAATCCTGCCGTTACCATAGCAGAAGCCGTAAAATCGGGCAATTGGAGCAATGCTGGAGAGTTTATTTTAGCTCAAATTTTAGGAGCAATATTAGGTTCAACCTTAGTATGGCTTCAATATTTTCCCCATTGGGCAATTACCGAAGATAAAGGGCTCAAATTGGCTTGCTATTGCACTGCACCCGCCATCAGAAACCCCTTTGCCAATTTTATGGCTGAGTTTTTGGCTACCTGCTTAGCAATAATTGCTTTGGGTTCATTTAGTTCAATCACAACGGGTCTTGGCCCATTCATTGTGGGAATTTTAGTTTGGGCAGTTGGCTTATCTTTGGGTGGGTCAACGGGTTATGCTATTAATCCTGCCCGAGATTTAGGTCCCAGAATCGCTCATGCGATTCTACCAATTTCAGGTAAAGGTTCATCAGATTGGTCATATTCATGGATTCCAGTGGCAGGTCCCATTGCAGGAGCAATTGTAGCAGCACTGATTTTAAAGATAATTTAAAAATTTATGAGGCATAAAAAAGGGTTGTCTTGAATATTCAAAACAACCCTTTTTATGAAATTATTTTACATCTAACTCGTTGCTAAGTTAGCATTTGAAATTGAATAGCTAACTTGTGTAGTAGTAAAAGTACTCTCGCTTTTCTCGAATAAACCACTTTGCTGATATACCACAAACATCTCATAAAAATTCCCAATCATACAAACCGCAACAGTTGGCAACACCACAATCATCCAATCGAAGTAATAATTTCTTACCGATTCAAATAAAAAATTACAAGCAGTCAAAAACATTCCAATTGGGAATGTATAATACAATGAATTCAAAAAGGTTAATAAAAACACATTTTGTTTGATTTTTACAGAGGCATCGACAGTATTTATCATAATTTTACGGGAATGTTAAAATAATCCTTAAATTAGAAAAGTAAACTTAATAGATAATTATTTAAAATTCAACACCTTACGATAAATTTCAATTAGATTTTAATAGATATTATGTCAGTATAAATGACGTATTAAAATTTGAAAAATTATAGTAAATAGGTTTAAATTCCCTTTTTAAAAATAAAATTTCAATATAAATGACAGATTAAAATTTGAAAAATTATGGTCACTTTATACCCTAAATGCACGCCAAACAATATTTAACATAGCTTTGGCGTTAGAACTGTACGTAATGTAGTAAGATTTTACCTTATTATTATTTTCAAAATTCGTATTTTAATGATTTAAAAATTTCTTGTTTTTTTAATATCTGGTGTATTATATAATTTTAAAAATACATTATAATATTCACACTTTCTGAACGCTTGATTTTCCCAAATTCTGATTTATTGTACATGAAAACGCTGATTTATATTTTTATTGTTTCTTCAAGTTTCATTTCACTTGCTCAAACGCCTTTACTTCCATTGGCCAGCAATAGAGAAGTATCTAAAAAAGAAAGCTTAAATGTTGATAATCAAGACATTATCTATATACCGCTATTTGGTAGTAAGAAGAAAGCAGAAGAACAAATGATTAATTCAGCTGAATTTTTAATTCAATGTGATAAGAATTTTAAAGACCGTATTGATGCCAGTAAATTTTTCGCTGATAGAGGTTGGGAGTACTTAAATGAGGGTCTTTTGGATACTGCTACTTATCGTTTTAACCTTTGTTTTCTGCTAAATCAAGACAATTTTGATGCTTATTGGGGCTTAGGATCTGTAAGTTACCAAAAAGGGAAATATGAAGAATCCACAAAATTGCTTCGCAGAGGTTTAGAATTATCTCCAGAAAATTCTATCTTAATGATTGATATTGCAACCGTTCAATTAGCTTGTTATAAAGAAAAGAAGAATTGTGATGATATTGACGATGCGTTACGATTATTAGAAAAATCTCTTCAAATTGATGGTACAAATGCCAATGGATGGCTAAAATATTCTATTGCTGAATACCAATTAGAACACTACGAGGAAGCCTGGGAATATTTGCACAAATGTAGAATGTTGGATATTTCTTTCGTCGATACAAATTATGTGCAAGAACTTATTGCAAAACATTCTGACCCAATGGGAGTATTCAAATAAAATAGTTTCTAAATTTTATTACACCTACTAATAAGCTTCTAATTTACTATTAATCTTTTTCAAAGAAGCATATTTCACAACTTCCCCTAAAATAATTACCGCAGGATTAGATAAATTGTGTTCCCGTGCTATAATTGACAAGTCTTTCGCAAGCCCCACTCCTACTTTTTGATTCTCTGTTGTTCCATTTTGAATAATCGCTACGGGCAAATCTTGCTTTCCTAATGAAACACAAATTTGTGAAATCTGAGATAATTTACTCATGCCCATCAAAATAACAATAGTAGCAGTCGTCTGTAAAGCCCCTATTAAATCTTCAGAAAGAGAACCGTCCGTTTTTGTACCTGTAATTACCCAAAAACTCTCGCTTACTCCTCTGGTTGTTAGTGGGATACCTGCGTAGCCCGCCGCTGCAACCGATGATGATATTCCAGGAATATAAGCTGTTACTAAGCCAAAGTTTTTCGCATATTCAATCTCTTCCATTCCACGCCCAAAAATAAATGGATCGCCTCCTTTCAAGCGTACTACGTGTCCATACATATATGCTTTCTCCACAATCATAAAATTGATAGCGTCTTGTGAATGGCTTTCGCCTGGGCGTTTTCCGACGTATATTTTTTCACACGATAATTGACAATAATCTAACAATTCATCAGCAATCAAAGCATCATAAAGTACCACATCGGCACTTTTTAATGCTTTGATTGCCTTAACTGTAATCAAATCAGGATCACCAGGGCCAGCACCAACAACAGTCAGTTTAGGTCTTGGGTCTAAAGTATTGAAATATTCTAAATTATTCATTTTAAGTAATTATGCGACAATCAACTCTTCACGGTAAACCTTTGCCAAAGCTAAAAATGCCTGAGCATCAGCGATATAAGATTTTGCAAAAGCTTGTGAAGGCTCATTTTTATTAATCTGTAATACTAATTCTTGAAAAGTTGTATCTCCTAAAACAATTTCACCTGTTACTACAAAATTTTCTTGAAATTTATCAATCACACCACTTTGAGTTGAAGCACTTACAGATTTATCTAAAAGTAAAGCTTTTGCAGCACTCACAAACACACTGTAGGCATGATAAATGGCATCAGCATAACGATTTTCTTCATAAGCAGCTTTTGTCCAATCAAATTTCTCTTCCGATTCCATCAATAAAGTAGCCACTAAGTCAATAATTACACTCGCACATTCTCCCACACCGATTTCAGTCTGAAACTGCTCTGTTCCACCCCAATCAATAAAATCATCATCTTTCAAAGTAGTCAAATCTGCCACAGGTTTCAATAAAGTATAAAAATACTTCTCTCCTTGACGGTCATAATAATCATTGAAGTATTCACCTTCTAAAGCATTTTCTTCATAATTATTCAACACGACTCTTAATACTTGAGGACCTCTTTTTGAAGGGACTTTAATTACTTTATCAGCCACACGACCAACGCCATTACCAACCGTTCCACCGCCTAAAAGTACTTGTAGAGCGGGTAAAACACGTTTATTCGCTGCTTTCAAAGATGAACCATGAAACCCAATATTTGCCATTCCATGTTGTCCACATGAATTCATGCAACCTGAAATCTTAATTTTAATTTCATTGTTGTGGATTAATTCTGGGAAATCTTCGGTAATAACAGATTCTAATTTTGAAGTGATATTAGTACTATCAGAAATAGCTAAATTACAAGTATCCGTTCCTGGACAAGCCGTAATATTCGCCATCGAATTTGCTCCAGCCGCTGCCAAATCGTGAGCTGCCAAAACCGAATAAACGTATTGCAAATTAGTTTCAGGAACAAATTTCAACATCAAACCTTGGTTAATCGTAACTCGTACATCGTCACCAATATATCCTTCTAATTGTTCAATCAAAGAACGTGAAGTTGTTGAATGAATATTTCCATTCAAAATTCTTAGATAAACTCCGTAAAAACCCTGTTGTTTCTGTTCAAATGTATTAGTAGCTTTCCACAATTCAAATGCAGACGTTGATTCTACAATATTTTCATCTTTTTTAGAAGGCATTTCATCTTCAGAAACCGACCATTTGCCTTGCTTCGTATCAATCTGAACTGATTGGTTTTTCAAAGCCTTTCTTTCGTCTTCAATCAACTTGGTAAGTGCTTCAAAACCAATTTTCTGAATCAAAAATTTAATCCGTGCTTTGTGACGAGAATTACGTTCTCCATGACGGTCAAAAACCCGTAAAGTAGCTTCTAAATAAGGAATAATTTGATCTTCTGCTAAAAACTCATATCCAACTTGAGCCAATAAAGGTTGAGCTCCTAATCCACCACCAACAACAACCTTAAAACCACGTTTACCATCTTGAATCTTTGGAATAAAACCCATATCGTGCATGTAAGTCAAAGCAGTATCTTCTTCTGTATTAGAAAACGCTATTTTAAACTTTCTGCCCATTTCTTGACAAATAGGATTTCTCAAGAAATATCTAAAAGTTGCATCCGCATAAGGGGCAATATCGAATAATTCATTTGGATCAATTCCTGTTGAAGGAGAAGCAGTTACATTACGCACAGTATTGCCACAAGCCTCACGAAGCGTAATATCATCTTCTTCCAATTTAACCCATAATTCAGGCGTTCTGTCCAAAGAAACAAAGTGAATCTGAATGTCTTGGCGAGTGGTTAAATGAAGATTTCCAGTAGAATATTCATCCGAAATATCTGCCATTTTCTTCCATTGCTTGAACGTCATTTTCCCATAAGGCAATTTGATTCGAACCATCTGTACCCCTTGCTGACGCTGTCCATAAACACCACGAGCCAAACGAAGACTACGGAATTTCTCTTCATGAATTTTTCCTTCACGAAACATCTCTATTTTACGAGCTAAATCAACAATGTCTTTCTCTACAAGTGGATTTTCAAGTTCAGTTCTAAAACTTTGCATGGCTTTTTCTTATAATTTAAGTTAATATAAAGTAATATTAACCTTGGCTTTATTATCAAATAGAAACAGTAATTTTACAAAATACGTTTCAACTTTTTTATTAGTCTATCAAATATATAGATTTAAGGCAAAATTAAGTAAGAAATCTCTTCAATCAACGTTTTTGAGAAAAAAGTTTAGTATTCTTTTACAAAATGAAAAATATAAGTAAATTTGTCGCTCAGTTAATCCTTATTGAATTTCAGTATCATTTTCCGCCCCTAATGATTGTACTTTTAAAAAAATAGCAGCTTTTGACATCATTCTTGATTTTCTCAAGTTACTATCAACCCACAAATCCCATGAAAAAAAGTTTATTAATCATCGCATCGGCTGTTTCAATGACATTGACGGGTTGCACAGACACTAAAAAAGTAACCGAAATTCAGGATCAAGTTCGTCGTTTAGAAACCCAAGTGCTGAAAGAACGCCAAGAAAATGCAGAATTAAGTAGCTTTCGTTTTAGTTTAGAAAGCCAATTCAAGAAAAAAAGTGAGGATTACGTTAAATGCCAAGAAGATAGCAAAGAGACTTTTGAGTCTTTAAGTATAAAATATAATCGTTTATTAGATGATTATAATAAACTCCAGTCATCATATAAATCATTAAATGAAACTTACGAAGCAAGTAAAGAAAACTCTACTCGTGTTATTGCTGAATTAGAAGAAAGAATGAGACAAATTAGAACTGCAAAGGGTAAACGTTATGCTCGTAGAGACTAATTTTAAAAAACAGAAAACATAAAAGAGGCTTCAATTTTAGAATTGAAGCCTCTTTTATGTTTTCTAAACACCTCTGGGAATAAAACTCCTTTTAAAGGAGAAAGTGTATTTTAGCCCCATTGATATATTAATCCAACCATCATTTAACGTATTACTATAAGAATTAACACCTGCAATAATACTTGGCTGTATTAAATTGTAGGGTGTCGTTCCATCTAATTTATCATTATTAACCCAATTATATCCCATATCAAAATTTATGGCAAAATCGTCATTTAATTTATAATCAACTTTAAATCCAAAAGGAATAACTAACTCACGAGTATAATAAATTCCAGCTTCTCCAATTCCTGATCCAGTTTGCTGAAATAAAGTAGTATGTTTTGAAGCATTTTCAGAGGTACCTCTTAAAAATTTTCCCGTTTTTAAATCATAAACATCTGTATGAAACCAAATCATACTAAATCCTCCATATAACTTCAATTCAAAAACATTTTTATTATAAGAAGTAATAAAATATCGTGAAAGATTTAAAATACCTAAAGTTTGAATTTGGAAAAAATCATTTTTGAATTCCGAATAATAAGGCTCCTTTTCTAAACCATATAAATTCCCTCCAATTATTCCAATGCCCAAATTGACTTTCTCAGAGACTCCTTTATCAATATTTAACCCATATACACCTCTAAAAGAGAAAATATCTCCCAATTCACCAACCACACTTCCTACTCCAATTGCTGGAGTAAATGATATACCATCTTCTCGATTTTCTTGCTTGAATTTCCTTTGAGAATATACTGTTGAGCTTAAAAAACAGAAAAAAAAAATTAAAATAATCAATAGTTTGAACATAGAATTACCTCCGTTGAGTAGATTAAAAGTGTAAAAGTAATTTTTAATTTTTAATAAAAGGCGTAATAAAATCCATAAAATGGCAAAAAAAGACTGTAAAGGTATTTATTAATGCAAGATAAGAATTTTTAGAAGAAAACAAATAGGTGTTAACGCAAAAATCCCTTCAACAATAAAGTTAAAGGGATTTTGATTAATGGTATTTGGGGTT
>JBBAKY010000137.1:0-8999 GCA_040403295.1 Arcicella sp. | reverse complement strand
TAAATGTTATAATATAAAATGATAAGACACATAATTTTCGAAAGGGTTTAATTATTGAATAAAATAACGCCTGAAAATCCAAAATTTGTATTATTCCTATATTTTAGACACAAAAGTACACTTTTTTACAAGTAAATCAATGACTTTTGTTATGACTTATCAATTAAAATTATTAAACGGTCAATAAATTGATTAATGTAGGATTAACTTGTTTGATGCTAATTTCAAGGTGCTAATTTCGAGCCAAAATATCATTCTATACAGCTAAGACGCTCAAAACATTGAAAAGGTTGTAAGCATATTAAAAATTAGCATCAATTTTTTATTTAATTTTGCCGTACAATATAAAAATCGATTTCTATGAATCTATCTATTAACGCAACGACTGAGAAAAGTCAAGTTTTTAGTCAAATTGCCTCTGAACTATCAATTTTAGGTTTCAAAGTTGAAACGCAAGACCAAACTCGCCCGTGGGGAGGTTTTTTTGTGTTAGACGAAGGTCAAGCACAAGCTTTTGCTGCGCTTTATTTCTCACATTTAGATATGTCAGAAATTCAAATTACGAATAAATTATCGCCTAAAATTTTGGTTGTAGCGCCTCATAAACGTTTGTCGTGGCAGTATCATTTTAGGCGGGCTGAAATCTGGAAAGTGATTGCAGGCACAACCGTGGGCGTAAAAATAAGTAATAATGACGAACAGTCTGATGATGTAATATCCTTAGAATCAGGCAGTTTTATTCAAATGGACAAAGGTGAACGCCACCGTTTAATTGGTTTAGATTGCTGGGGCGTTGTCGCAGAAATCTGGCAACATACCGACCCCGAAAATCCTTCGGATGAAGAAGATATTGTGAGATTACAGGATGATTTTGGACGGTAAAAAATTGGCAGGCTGATGACGCATCTACGTGCCAATTTTAATGTTGTAGCAAACTATCCAAAGCTTGGTGATATTCTTGAAAATCTCCAAGATTTTTATGTCTTCCGTCTGGAATCGTAGTCAGGATTTCAGACGGTTTTTTGTTTAGTAATGCAGCTAATTTCAGACTTGAATTATACGGTACAACCGCATCTTTTGTGCCATGGAAAAAGTGTATTCGACAATGTACTTGTTGAATACAAAGGTCAGTACGAAATTGATATTTCAGCATTGAGTTGTAAAGAATTAAGGGAAAATAGCTATTTACCACATCCGCAAGGTTGAAATAAGGCGTTTCTAATAACAACATTTTGGGTCTATTTTCAGAGGCCAAACGAGTAGCAATTCCAGTTCCCAAGGACCTTCCGTATAAAATAATTTGATTCTCTGGAAAGTGTTTTTTTGCCCAATCATACACGTAATTCGCATCGGTATGTAAGGCTTTTTCCGATAATTCACCCGTTGATTTTCCGAATTGTCGGTAGTCAACCATCAGAATATCATAATCATTTTTCGTAAAATCCAAAGCGTGTTTCCCCCATCTTCTGAGGTCGTCGGCATTGCCGTGAAAATAGATAATCAATCCTTTTCTGCTCGCAGAATCCGTTTTGAAATACAAAGCATTAATCTTAACATTCACTTCGGGGTCAAACCAAATTTCCTCAAAATCTTCCTCGAAATGATAGGAATAATCCATCGGCAATTTTGTATTTCTAAAAAGGAGTTTTTCTTGAAATAGAATGGCTATTGCAACGAGTAAAACATAAATGAACACGACGTATATCAACACTTTGCGGAAGGTTTTCATGATTACAAAGATAAAAATTATGTGCAAACATACAAGGTTGAAATATTCAAGCAAAAATTTTATTTAAGCATCAACCGTTCAAATATCTATACGACCATTCATAAATTTTTAAAACGTCATCTTTGAATAATGCAAATTAAATTTTATGATTATTCTCATAAAAAATAATATTATTGCTTTTAAAGTGCCTTTTTTTAGCTATTACTAAGATTACTGATAACTATCGAAATATTAAATTTCCATAAATAGTACTAAAAACTTTGAACCTTTTAAAAGTTTCCATAGTTTTGTACTCAGAAACTCTAAAAGTTTTATTAGTTTATGATAACACTAATTCGACTTAATCCTAACCAAATGATATTTTAAAAATTTGAAATGGAAATCAAAGAAAGAATCATCGCAAAAGCACGTGAACAGTTTTTTCGCTATGGCGTAAAATCCGTAACGATGGATGACATTGCGAGCGAATTGGGCATCTCGAAAAAGACGATTTACCAACATTTTGAGGATAAAGATGCCATTGTTCATCAGTTGATGATGGGGGAAATGTTACAGGATAAATGTGAATGGGACGACTTGGGTAAAATTTCTAAGAATGTGATCGAAAAGATGGTTAAATCAATGGAACTCATTAAAAAGGCTTTCGCTGAGATTAATCCTTGTACATTTTTTGACATTAAAAAATACCATCCAAAAACATGGGAACTTTTTCAATCTCACAAGCAAAACTTCATTATGGAGTCGATTAAACAAGAGCTTTTGGAAGGAATTGAACAAGGCTATTACAGATCTGATATAAAAATAGAGATTCTGACAATCATGCGGATGGAACAAGTTGAAACGGGCTTCGACCCTCATCTATTTCCACCCAATAAATTTTCATTAATTGATGTGGAATTGACAATGCTCGACCATTTTATCCGAGGAATACTAACGCCAAAAGGTCTGGAAGTCTATCAAGAATATATGCAGGCAGAAACTGGTAAAAAATTATGACCCTCGATCTTGATGTTGAAACGAACTTAATTACTTACTAAACTTATTTGTTGAATCAAAAAAAAAGAATTACAAAAACGAACAAATGTATGAAAACAAAAGTACTAAGTAAATGGCTGTTAATGAGTCTGTTACTTGCCTCAAATCTCTCTTTCTCTCAGCAAAATTTCTCACTTCGAGAGGCGGTTGATTATGCCGTAAAAAATCACATCAATATTAAAAACGCTCAACTTGATATTTTAAATGCCGAGGCAAGAGTCAACGAAATCAAGGGCATCGGTTTGCCACAAGTGAATGGTAATTTCGGTTACACCAATAATTTCATCATCCAAAAAGTATTTATTCCTGCTAAAACCTTCGACCCAACTGCGGCAGAAGGTGCTGTAATTGCGGCTGAATTTGGCGTTAGAAATAGTGGCCAAGCGGGAATAAATTTGAGTCAGATTTTATTTGATGGCTCTTATTTATTGGGTTTGAAAGCTGCGGATGTTTATAAAGAATTGTCGAAAAAAGCACTCATCCAAACTAAGCAACAATCAGCCGAAAACGTAACGAAAGCCTATTATTCGATTTTGGTAAACGACGAACGTTTGAAATTATTGAATCTTAATATTGGCCGTTTGGATTCACTTTTGCGTGATACCAGAGCATTGAACAGCCAAGGCTTTGTGGAAAAAATTGACGTGCAACGCCTTGAAGTTCAACGCAATAACTTAAAAATTGAAACTCAAAATGTGGAACGTTTACAGGAATTGAGTTTTTATCTGTTAAAATTCCAAATGGGCAAAAAAGTATCCGACGTAGTGGTTTTGACGGATAAATTAGCGGATATAAACGTCAATGAATTATTACCTGAAAATGAAACGGATTTAAAATATACAAATCGTATTGAATATTCTATTTTACAAACTCAAGATCGATTGGCGGAACTGGATTTGAAAAATCAGAAAGTTGCCAAACTGCCAAGAGTTTCGTTAAATGGCAATTATAACTATTCGGCAGGTCGTCCACTGTTTTTTGATTTAATTACAAAACCATGGTTCAATGCAGCTTCACTTGGTCTATCCATTCAAGTACCCATTTTTGATGGTTTTCAACGCAAGAACAAAGTTCTCCAATCGCAGAATAACTTGCAGAAAGTAAAAAACAGTTTTGAATTATTAGAAAATTCGATTGATTTGCAAGTAAAACAAGGACAAATTACCTTAAAGAATGCTCATGAAACGTTGCAAGAACAAAAGGCAAATATGGAATTAGCCCAAGAGATTGTGAGAGTTTCCAAAATAAAATATAAGCAAGGTGTAGGCTCAAATTTAGAAGTTGTGAATGCTGAAATCTCTTACAAAGAAGCACAAACCAATTATTTTACTACTTTTTATAATGCTTTAGTTGCCAAAGTTGATTTGGATAAGGCGTTGGGGAAATTGTACGTAGAGTAATATAAAGTAAGGGAAGTCGCCCTTTTGAAGGACGATTTCCATATCCAACGAAATCCAAAAATCCAAAAAATATTTTAATAAATTCAGATGAAAACAAATACATACATATTTTTAGCCTCAATTATTCTTTTATCAGCTTGCAGTAAGCCCGACAAAAAGACAGAATTAGCCGATTTGAAATCTCAACAAAAAGAGATTGAAACTAAAATAAAAACCCTTGAAAAAGAATTGGGTGGTGGTAAAAAGGTAGAGGCAACGCCTATCAACGTAACGGTAAGTGCGGTTGAACCACAGAATTTCAAGCATTTTGTCGAAGCACAAGGAATCGTTACTTCCAAAAATATCGTGATGGTTACCCCGCAAATGGGTGGCGCAATTACGGGTTTATTCTTGGTAGATGGTCAGGCGGTGAAAAAAGGACAATTGGTTGCTACGATTGATAATTCAGTGATGAAAGAATCATTGATTGAAATCAGAACACAATTGGATTTAGCCAGCACACTTTTCAACAAGCAAAAAAACCTTTGGGATCAACAAATTGGTACGGAGGTTCAGTATTTGCAAGCAAAAGCTAACAAGGAATCTTTGGAAAAACGCATTGCAACGATGGAAACGCAATTGGGTATGAGCAAAGTGTACGCTCCAATTTCGGGTACGGTTGAAAAAGTAATTCAGAAAGCAGGCGAAATGGGAATGCCAGGCTCGCCAATGGCTCAAATTGTGAACGTTGGTGACTTGAAAGTTACCGCCAAAATTGGCGATACTTACGTGGGTTCTGTGAAAAAGGGAGATGCCATAACGGTGAAATTTCCAGATATTAATAAAGAATTTACGACCAGAATTAGTTTGGTAAATGGCTTGATTGACCCAGCATCAAGAACTTTTGGTATTGAGGCAAATATCCCAAATTTGGGAGGTACTTTGAAACCAAATCAAGTAGCCATTATTAACATCAATGATTTATCAAAAGGAAACTCATTGGTTGTTAGTCAGAATGTTGTACAAAAAACCGAAAGTGGCGACCTTGTTTATGTAGCCGTTACGGAAAATGGAAAGAAAGTTGCGAAAGCAAAAAAGGTAAAAACCGGCATTTCGTATAATGGAAACGTAGAAATCTTAGAAGGATTGACAACTGGCGAAATGGTGATTACACAAGGCTATCAGGATTTAGTTGACGGAACGTTGATAAATTATTAACATTCCGATGTTTGATGTTCGTTTTTCGATGTTTGTTTTTAGGATAAAAATCTCAAAATAAATATCGAATAACGAAAATCGAAAATCGAATAACAAATATCGAAAACATGAAAGACAATAACCTCGACAATAACGAAGCACTGACCAACGAAAAGCATGGTTCGGGTGCCATTTACAACATGATTGGCTGGTTGGCGGCGAATCAAAAAACGGTGTATTTGTTTACCGCCGTCCTCACGATTGTGGGTATTGTGATTTACAATATTTTGCCTCGTGAGCAATTTCCTGACATCAAAGTTCCGCAGATTTATGTGCAGACAATTTATGCAGGAACAACGCCAACGGATATTGAAAATACCATCACGAAACCCATCGAAAAGCAGATAAAAACGATTTCGGGGGTGAAGCGGGTAAAGTCAAACTCACTGCAAGATTTTTCTATTATTTTGGTAGAATTCAATCCTGATGTGAAAGTTGAAGATGCCCTCCGCAAGGTGAAAGACAAGGTGGACATTGTGCAATTACCGAAAGACTTAACGAAAAAACCAGTGGTTCAAGACGTTAATTTCTCGGAATTTCCGATTATGAACATCAATTTAGCGGGTAATTTTCCTTTGGCAAAATTGAAAGACTTTGCCGAAGATTTGCAAGATGATATTGAAGGATTACCACAAATTACTCGTGTGGATATCGTGGGGGCATTAACCCGTGAGATTCAAATTAATCTTGACCTTTATAAAGCACAATCGGCTGGACTTTCTTTTTATGATATTCAAACGGCAATTCAAGGAGAAAACGTCAATATTTCAGGCGGTGAATTGAACGTTGATGGGGTCAGAAGAACGCTTCGAGTGAAAGGTGAATTCAAGTCAATGGCTCAAATTGAGGACATTCGTTTACGTTCATCAACGGGTGCGATGGTACGTTTAGGCGATGTGGCCGAGGTGATTGACAGCAGTGAAGAACAACAAGATTTTGCTCGTTTGGATAACAAAAAAGTGGTTACGCTGAACGTTATCAAAAGGGGTGGGTCAAACTTAATTGAGGCTTCTGAGAAAATTGAAGCAATCATTGAAAAAGCTAAAGAAACTCGTTTACCCGCAGGTTTAGACATAAAAATTACGGCGGATTCATCCGAAAGAACTAAAGGAAATATTGAAGATTTGGTAAATACCGTAATCTTAGGATTTATTTTCGTGGTATTGGTTTTGATGTTTTTTATGGGTGTGCAGGATGCGATTTTCGTGGGACTTTCCGTGCCATTATCGGCTCTGTTGGCATTTATTCCGTTGTATTTCTTAGGGTTTACGTTGAATACTATCGTACTTTTCGCCTTCCTTTTGGGACTCGGAATTGTGGTGGATGATGCCATTGTGGTAATCGAAAACTCGCACCGTATTTTCAATAAATACCGTCATATTTCAATTGTTGAAGCGGTGAAATTAGCGGCATCTGAGGTTTTTATTCCTGTTTTATCGGGAACAACTACGACCATTATGCCCTTCGTTCCGCTGCTATTTTGGCCTGGTATCGTGGGTGAATTCATGAAGTTTTTACCCATTACGTTGATTTGTACGTTGGTTGCTTCTTTGATTGTGGCGTATGTGATGAATCCAGTTTTTGCTATGACTTTTATGAAACGTCACGACGAACACGGAACCGTTGATACGAGCGTTGCTTCTTTGAAAAAGCCCATGATTATCTTAGGAATCTGTGCTTTATTGGGCTATTTTGTGAATGTAGGGTTAGGTAATTTCTTCTTCTTAATTGCCATTTTATACGCTTTCAATCACTTTATTCTTACGCCAAAAATCATCATCCCGTTCCAAGAAAAGAGTTTGCCAGCTTTCAAAAATAATTACCAAAAATTAATTTCTTGGCTGATTACGGGCTATCGTCCTGTTTGGGCGGTGATTTCGATGTTTGTTCTGTTTTTCATAACGATTTTCCTCCTGGGGATTGTGAAACCAAAAGTAATTTTCTTCCCAAGTGGTGAGCCAGATTATGTGTATATCTACAATAATTTACCCATCGGAACGGATGCAAAAATTACGGATTCAGTAACAAAGGTGATTGAAAAGAAGGTTTTTGAAATTATCAAAAGTGAAAAAGCTGAAGGTGCCATCAATTCTGTCATTTCAAACGTAGGTAAAAATGCAGGCGACCCTTTTAACCCTGACAGAGCGCCAACGCCACAAAAATCGAAAATTACGGTTGCTTTTGTGAATGGATTTGACCGTGGAGAAATTTCTTCGGAAAAAATGTTAGGGATTTTTAGAAAAGAAATCAAAGCTATGCCAATTCCAGGCGCTGAAATTTCCGTAGATAGAGAAAATAATGGACCTCCAACGGGCGCTCCAATTGCCATCGAAATTGCAGGCGATGATTTCCAAGTTTTGACAAGATTAGAGAAGCAAATGAGAGCGGCTATTGATAAATCGGGGATAAAAGGAATCGAAAAATTGAAGTCCGATTTGATTACGAATAAACCCGAAATCATCATTGATGTGGACAAAGCCAAAGCTCAACGTGAAGGAATATCATCCGCACAAATAGCCATGGAAGTCCGTACAGCCCTTTTTGGCTCTGAAATTGCTAAATTCCGTGACGATAAAGACGAATATCCAATTCAGTTAAGAATTAAAGCCGAAGACCGCAATCAGATTGAAAAATTGTTGGCCATGAAGATTGTCTATCGTGATATGGTAATGGGTGGAATGTTACGTGAAGTTCCGTTAAATTCAATTGCGAGTATTTCATATTCAACCTCTTTCAGTCAGATTAACCGTAAAAACCAAGAGCGTGTTGTTACGTTGAGTTCAAACGTTTCACAGGGTTATACTGCCAACGAAATCGTACCACAAATTCAGGCCTTGGTGGATGAAATCAATGTTCCGAGTGGTTACGTTATCCGTATGGGAGGGGAGCAAGAAGACCAAAAAGAAACGGGAACATTCTTGGTAGGGGCATTATTGGCAGCTATCGTTTTGATTTTCATGGTTTTAGCAACGCAATTTAACTCAATCTCAAAACCGCTTATCATCTTTGTAACTATTTTACTATCGTTCATTGGCGTATTATTAGGTTTTATGGCATTCGGACAAAGTTTCTCCGTAATTATGTCGGGCGTTGGAATTATTGCTTTGGCGGGTATTGTAGTTAAAAATGGTATTCTTTTAATCGAATTTACCGATGAGTTAATGGGTCGTGGTTATCCACTCAAAAAAGCCATTATCGAAGCAGGAAGTACTCGTTTAACACCCGTAATTTTGACGGCCGCCGCCGCAGTTTTAGGACTTGTTCCGCTGGGAATTGGTTTGAGTATTGACTTTGTAAGTTTGTTCACGGAATTAAATCCACACATTCATACAGGTTCAGACAGTGCGGCATTCTGGAATATTTTGGCTTGGACAATCATTTACGGTTTGACATTCTCAACCATTCTTACCCTCGTAATCGTACCGTGTATGTATTACATCAACGAGAGAATTCGGGATAAATGGTTCAGAAAAAACAAAGCCGTAGTCGTTCAGGAATTAGCAGAAGTAGAAGATTAACATCAAAAATATTTAGTGGTTAGGTGATACTGAAACGTCCAGAGCAATGCTTTGGACGTTTTTTTTGTTTCGAAAATATGC
>JBBAKY010000136.1:0-9241 GCA_040403295.1 Arcicella sp. | reverse complement strand
CAAAGATTTAAGTTTGACTGATATAGCCTTGGAAACAGGTTTTTATTCGTCACAACATTTTTCATCAACTTTTAAAAAACTTACGGGTTATACGCCACGAGAATTTAGGAAAAAAGAATAAAATAGGTATGAATGATGAGGTATGAATGATGAGGTCTTCGCAGTAAATTTTGAATCAATATAATCTTTGATGTTCACGATTTATTCTAAATCTCATAATTCATAACTCATCACTCATAACTCATAACTAAGAAAACATGGATTGTCTGCTTACCATCGACATAAATACTTCAACCGTTAAAATTCATGCTTTTGACATGGATGGAAAGGTTATTTGCTGTAAAAAAGGCTCATATCCAACTTTTCATCCTCAGCCTGATTATAGCGAGCAAGACCCCGAACAGATTTTTATTACGACTTTGTATATTCTCAAAAATATGCTGAATGAGTATATTCATCCCAAAAAATATAAGGTAAAAACCATTTGTTTCAGTTCATCGATGCACAGCGTTTTGCCCGTTGATAAAAATGGAAATCCACTCGGAAATGCCATTATTTGGGCGGATAATCGAGGAGTAAAAGAAGCGGCATTATTGAAAAAACTACCCCAAAGCGAAAGCATTTATCACACCACAGGAACGCCCATTCACCCGATGTCACCTTTGATGAAAATTTCGTGGATAAAAAATCATGACCAAGAAAGATTCGCTCAAACCTACAAATTTATCTCGCTAAAAGAATACGTTATCAAGCAATTAACGGGCGAATATGTGGTTGACCATAGCATTGCGTCCTCTACGGGGCTTTTTGATATTCATAAATTGAAATGGCATCAAGAATCCCTTGATTTTGCGGGCATCACCGCTGACCGACTTTCAGAGCCTGTTTCAGTATTTAATTCGGAAGTGTTTTTGAAAAAAGAATATTGTATTACGCTCGGTTCACCCACAAAAATGCGCATCATTATTGGTTCGAGTGATGGATGTTTGGCAACGCTTGGGGCTGGAATTGTTGGACAAGGAAAAGCGACCATTACGATCGGTTCGAGTGGAGCCGTTCGAGTGGCTGGGAAGGAAGTTTTACGAGACGAAAAACAACGATTTTTCAATTATCTTTTGGCAGAAGGTCATTACGTTTCGGGTGGCCCTACCAATAATGGGGGGGTTGTTTTTGAATGGTTTGCTCGTCAATTTGGCAATTTTTCAGAAGACTTAGATTTTGAAGATGTCCTCAATGATTTGTTTAAAGAAGCCGCTCAGGTGAAAGCTGGAGCAGAAGGCTTGCTTTTTTTACCGTATTTATTGGGAGAAAGAGCCCCACTTTGGAACGCCAACGCCCGTGGAATGTACTTCGGACTCAACATCAGTCACCAACAAAAACACTTCGTTCGGGCAACGTTGGAAGGTATTTTATTTGAAATTTACAGCATCGGAAAAATCCTTGAAATCCACCGAAACTTTGATAGTATTTACATCAACGGAGCTTATGCTTCTTTGCCTTTATGGACGCAAATCTTGACGGATATGTTCGGAAAAACGATTCATGTCAATGATAATCATGACAGCGTGGCGATGGGTACGGCTTTGTTGGGACTCACGCAATTAGGAATTTATAAAAATTTAGAGGAAGCCGCCGCCACCGTAAAATCAGTTGAAACGTATCATCCAAAAGCTCAAAATCATGAAGTTTACATGAAATATTTTAAGATTTTTGAAAGATTAAGTTACAAACTTTCGGATGAATTTGAGGAGATTGTTTTGTTGCAACAGGGTTTTTAGTTGAAAGTTGGCAGATTTCTATACAAACACTTGTTGAATTTTCGAATTTTTTCGGAGTCCGACTCGAAATTTCGCTGTTTGAGCGTAGCGAGTTTAGGAATTTCTTGATTTTTTTTCTTTTTGTATCAAGGTGCTGTTGTGACTCTTAGCAAATAAGTAGTGGGGAATCCCTTGATATGTACATATCTCAAATGGATTGTTTAGACAAGAATCTCCTCTCACCACTTAAAAGCTAATATCGGAATTTAATCTATTCGAACATAATTTTTTACCAGACAAACATACAAGACAAAAAGAAAAAGACTAAAAATTGGAATAAATCTGATAAAATCAAAAAGTGTCTGCCTGTAAAGTATGCGGAAAGAAGTAGAATTAAAATAAAATTATCCCTTTACACTGCCTACTTTAATTTAACATTCTCCAAATGTCTCGTAGCATCTCTTTTAGTCTTTTTATCTAAATTTTTCTGTAAAGCCGCCGTCAAATCAATGCCCGTTTGATTGGCAAGGCATATCAAAACGAACAAAACATCCGCCATTTCATCGCCTAAATCTTTATTTTTATCCGACTCTTTTTCTGACTGTTCTCCGTATCTACGAGCAATAATTCTGGCAACTTCACCGACTTCTTCCGTGAGCATAGCCATGTTTGTCAATTCGTTAAAATACCGCACACCAATGGTTTTAATCCATCCATCCACGGTTTTTTGGGCTTCTTCTATCGTCATTTTGATTGATTGCGTTGTTGAAATAACTACCCATAAAACTGCCAAATAAGCAAGGTAGAGGCGAAATGTACGTACTAAATTGAAATACGGGAAATTTTACTGGATTAATTCCTATTAATTGACACAAGAAAAATCCTGCAAAAATGCCCACTATTAATTGAAGGGCAGAAATCCAACCCTTTTGTGGTTGCAAATACCCTAAAGTTAAGGCAAAAATAAAAATGAATAAAAGTGGAATATGAATAACATCACTGCGAAGATTTATCGCAATAATTAATGCTGTGAAAAGTAGGGCTAAAAGTGTGTTACGAATCATATTTTGTTTTTGGAATCTAAGATTATCGTTACTGGGCCATCATTGATTAAAGCGACTTTCATATCTGCCCCAAATTCGCCCGTCTGGATTGGCTTATCTAAATCTTTTTCTAACTGAAAAATCATCTTTTCGTACAAAGAAATCGCAATTTCGGGTCGAGCAGCTTCCATAAAACTTGGACGATTTCCTTTTTTGGTACTGGCGTGAATCGTAAATTGACTGATAAGTAAGATATTACCGTTAATGGCTGAAAGGTCAAGATTCATCTTACCTTCATCATCGAAGAAAATTCTCATACCGACAATTTTCTTGGAAAGCCATTCCACATCTTCCTGTGTATCCGTATGTGTAATACCCAAAAAGACCAGAAAACCCATCTGAATTTCTCCTTTAATTTTACCCTCTATTTTAAAGGAAGCTTCTGAAACTCTTTGAATTATGGCTATCATTTTTTGTGCTACATCAATAAATATACAATCAATAAATATACACCATAGCCCAAAAGGTCATTGGTCGTGGTGATAAATGGTCCCGATGCAATGGCTGGATTAATGTCAAATTTGTTCAAAACTAAAGGCGTTATTGTACCCATTAACGAAGCCAGCATTACCACAGAAAACAATGATAATGACACAGTTAGCGACAAATTGACATTCACACCATCCACTGCCAACGAACCTGCAAAAGCAAAAATTCCAGCAATAAGAGCGTTGAATAAAGCAACTTTTAGCACCTTCAAAAGTCGTTCACCAAGGGGAGTGTCAATCCCTGATTTATCCGCCAAACTCTGTACAATAATGGATGAAGATTGAATACCTACATTTCCGCCCGTTGAACCGATCAGCGGAATAAAAGCAGCAATGGCAGGGACAGCCGAGAGTTTATCATCAAAGTTATCAATCAGTTTTGCCGCTAAAAAACTCCCACACATTCCCATCAATAACCAGGGAAGTCGTGAACGAACCAATCGCCAAACGCTATCATCTTCCTCAACATCTTCCGAAATACCCGTCATGGCTTGAGCATCTTCTTGGGCTGATTCCGTGATAAAATCTACCACATCGTCAATCGTAATTCTACCCAATAATCGCCCTTGAATATTCACGACTGGCACAGCATCAAGGTCATATTTTTGCATCACATCGGCCACTTCTTCACCCGTTGCGGTGGTCTTTACGGAAACGATATCGTCGGAATAAATATCCGCAATTTTCGACCCTCTTTTTGCCAAAATAATCTTCTTTAAAGACACCCTCCCTTGCAAAATCAAATCATCGTCAACTACATAAACGGCATTGACATTTTCCACGTCTTCCGCTTGTCGTCTAATCTCATCAACGCACTCAGTAACAGACTGTTTGATATTAATTTTGATTAATTCTTTTTGCATTAAACCTCCCGCTGAATCTTCGTCGTAGTGCATTAAATCATTCACAAAACGAGCCTGTTCTTTATCTTTCAGCAAACCTACAATATCTTCCGAAATATCTTTTGGTTGCTCATTTAGTATGTCAACGGCATCATCAGAATCCAATAAATCTACATATTCCGCAATTTCTTGGGGCGTAAAGTTTTTCAAAAACTTTTTACGGTCGTCGGTATCAAGATTGGTGATAATTTCTGCTCCCAATTTTTTATCTAATAACCTGACCAAATAATGAGATTCTTCACCAGTCAATTCATACAAAATGTTGGTTATATCAGCGGGATACAGCTCATCCATTTCAGCTTTAATAAATTCATAATCTTGCTGATTGATAGCACTTTGCAATTTTTCGAGATAGTCTTTTGTTAATTCAAAAGGCGTAAGTTCGAAGGGTTGATTGGTGATTTGCTCCATAAGTTTATTTGTATGAATGAAGGTTTATAACTGGTATTTTCCCAATGTATCATCGTCCCAAAAAGTCTAAAAACTTTCTTCGGGATATCCATTTCTACTAATTTATTTAATCAAAGGGTATTCTTCTAAAGTATCCGCATTCAGCAATTTCACCTCCATCGCCATTTTCGTCAATTCCAAAAACTCCGCTACGCTCAACTGTTCTGCTCGTTTACTCATGTACGGATTATCGGGCAATTGCAAGGCCTTCAGCGCATTTCGAAGCGTTTTTCGTCTTTGATTAAAGCCCATTTTTACCACCGATTTAAACATACTTTCAGAAACCCCCAAATCAGTAACGTTGTTTCTTTTTAAACGGATTACGCCCGAATTCACTTTTGGTGGCGGTGAAAAAACTTCGGGGCCCAAAGAAAAACAATATTCAATATCATAAAAAGCTTGCAACAAAACGCTCAAAATTCCGTAGTCTTTATTCCCTGGTTTTGAGGCAATTCTGACGGCGACTTCTTTCTGAAACATTCCCGCAACTTCTGGCACTAAATCCTTATAATCCAGCACTTTAAACAAAATTTGCGAAGAAATATTGTAAGGAAAATTACCCACAATCCCGAACTTTTTACCCCCAAAAAACTTCTCTAAATTCAAATGCAAAAAATCAGCCGAATGAATTCTACCTTTCAATTCTGGATAATGGATATTCAAATATTCCACTGATTCACGGTCAAGTTCTACTACATCCGTCTGATATTCAGTGTGTTGTAAAAGATATTGTGTCAAAACACCCATGCCCGGTCCAATTTCCAAAACTTGGTCATAATCACCATGTCTCGACATCAAATCTGCGATACTTTTTGCTGCCTCCAAATCCCGAAGAAAATGCTGCCCTAAACTCTTTTTTGCCCTTACGTCCATCTTTTTTAATTAATAATTGATAGTTGATAACTAATAATTATTTGTACAAAAAACCATTTATTCCTTCTATCTATGCCTTAAAATTACGTTGAAATTTGTACTTTTAGGTTAAATATTACAATAAGTTGGTTTAGTATTTTACAAAATCACTTATCTTAATCAGTTTCCGTTTCAAAAAAACTCTCAATTATTAATTATCAACTATCAATTGAAATGCGTTGGACTCATAAAACAAAGGAAGATTTAATTACTGAAATTCGTCATCTCAAAAAAGAATTGCGGGTTTTGGAAGTCAATGAACGATCGGGAGAAATGCCCCTTTCGATGGCTTCTGAATTGGAAAAAACGGTTGAAAATCTCAATTTGATTGGTATCGTTTTGGAAGAAGACGGCACAATTATATTTTGTAACTCCTTCTCTCTCAAAATATTAGACTATACTTTGGAGGAATTGATTGGTAAAAATTTCTTTGATGTAATCGTTCCCGTTGCAGAAAGAGAAAAACGGATAAAATCGTTCAAAGATGCCATGGAAAAGGGTGGTTTGTTTGAAGAAAAAGAGCGAACGATGCTCACAAAATCTGATCAAATTAGGTTCGTTGAACTCAATTCCACAATTTTTAATGATGCCACCGAAGAGATTAGATATTTGACCGTTATTGGTGAAGACGTAACCGAACGCCGCAGGGTTTCGGAAGCCTTAGCACGCACCAATTCTCAACTTCAAGATATTATCAATAACACCTCCGATTTAATTCAATTAATCAGTATGTCGGGGCGTTTTCTGTATGTCAATAAGGCATGGTTAGAAATCACGGGCTATGAATCTGATGAATTGGCGAGTCTCCGTTTGAAAGATATTTTACACCCTGATTTTGCGGAGGAGGCACTTTTGAAATTTGAAAAAGTAAAAAATGGTGAAAAAATAGCCGATTTTGAAGTTGTTTTCCGTAGAAAAGATGGAAGAAGATTATACCTTTCGGGTTCGGTAAATTGTCGATATGAAAAAGAAACGCCCACTGCTTTTCGTTGTATTTTTCACAATTCAACCGCCAAAGTTCGGGCGGAACGGTCTTCAAATTTATATTCAAGCATTGCCCAAGCCACCATTCGTTCAACCAATTTAGATGATTTATACGTCAATATTCACCAAGAATTAGGCAAAGTGATTGATGTAAAAAACTTCTTTATTGCCCAATACGATTCAGCGAAATCATTTCTTTATTTCCCCTATTATATTGATGAATATTTTGATAGCCGAGTCCATTTTACCAAAAGGAAATTAGGAAATGGACTCACCGAATATGCCATTGCTGCCAATAAACCCTTGATTCTTAGAGATGAAGATATTTATAAATTAGCGGAAGATAAAACTATTTATCTCTACGGCGTTGTGCCTAAAGTGATGATTTGTGTGCCGTTAAGAATTGGAAATAAGGTTACGGGAATCATCGGTTTGAAATCGTATGAACGCCAAAATAAATACGAACAAAGAGATTTAGAATTATTGGATTTTATTTCGGGACAAGTTGCCCTTGCCATCGCCCGTAAACAAGCCGAGGATATGCTCGCCCGTGAAACGGCCCGATTGACGGCAATCATTGAAGGGAGTTCACATTTAATGTGGTCGGTCAATCGTAGAATGGCTCTTACTTCTTTCAACCAAGAATATTCACAACTCATTGAAAACCAATTAGGTGTAAAACCTCAATTGACATTCAGTACCGAAAAAACAGGATTTCGAATGGTTTCGCAGAACGATAGAAAAGTCTTAGAAAGCAAATATCGAGAAGCATTCAAAGGGGAACAACAGCATTTTGAAGTACAATTAGATTCAACCGATGGAGAAGAAAAATGGGTAGAAGTTTATCTGAATCCGATTGTGAATCATGGAAATATCGAAGAAGTTTCGGGGATTGGGCGTGACATTACCAATCTAAAAAAATATCAACAAGACATCGTAAAAGCCAAAGATGAGGCTGAACGTTCGTTGAAAGTAAAAGAAAGATTTTTAGCCAATATGAGTCATGAAATTCGTACACCCATGAATGGCGTGATTGGAATGATTGATTTAATGATTGATACGCCTCTGAATGAAGAACAGAAAGATTACGTTCAAACCATCCGAAAATCATCCGAAACACTCCTTCATATTCTGAATGATATTTTAGATTTAGCAAAAATAGAAGCAGGAAAAATGGCGCTCAATGAAGCTCCATTGGTGTTTAAGGATATTTTTGATAGATTACAATCCCTTTTCAATCAAGTTGCCAGTGCGAAAAACAACAAAATTATCTGTGAATTTGATGAAAATTTACCAGAATTTGTGATTGCCGATGAAACTCGTTTACTCCAAATTCTTTCAAATCTCACCTCGAATGCGCTGAAATTTACGGAAAATGGCATCGTCAAGATTAAGGCAAATTTGATTGAGAGAAGAGGAAAATTCAATCGCATAAAAGTAGAAATTATTGATTCTGGTATTGGCATAACGGAAGAAAATCTAAAAATGCTTTTCAATGCGTTTCAGCAAGTGGATAATTCTACTAAAAAATCATTTGGCGGAACGGGTTTGGGCTTAGCAATTTCCAAAGAATTATGCCGCATGATGAAGGGCGAAGTTGGCGTAACTTCCGAATGGGGAAAAGGCTCAACGTTTTGGTTTACCATCGAAATCAAACAGACGGATATAAGCCCGATGATGTCGAAAAAAGATGAACCCGTTTATCAAGTTCTTAATCATTTTCAAACGTATCATCCCTATTTATTGGTCGTTGATGATAATGCAACCAACAGAAAAGTAGCCAGCGAAATCCTCAGAAAATCAGGCTGTGAGGTCATCACGGTGGATTCTGGACAAAAAGCAATTGACATAGTTAAGGCTTCTATTTCGGATAAACCATTCGATATTATTTTTATGGATATTCAAATGCCCGAAATGGATGGCGTAGAAACTACCCAACACTTAAGAGATTTGAAGGTAAGTTTACCCCCAATTATCGCCATGACTGCCTACGCAATGAAGGAAGATAGAGACAGATTTATGGCGAATGGCATGAATGATTATGTCCCAAAACCCATCAGAGCCGAGATTTTGGTTAGAAAAGTAGCAGAATGGGTTAATAAGCAATTATCAATTGATAATGAACAATTGATAATTAAACGTTTGGATTCGTCAGTGACTTTATATGAATTAGGGATAGCTCCAGAAACTTTAAAAATTGTTAATGTAGGTGAAGTTGAAAAATTACCCCTAACAACTTATCCCTCTCAACTAAATAATTTCAAAATCATCGACCCAGAAATCATCAAACAATTATCCGATAGCGTAGGAGGAGATATGAGTTTTGTTGCTTCTATTTTGGAAGGTTTTGAAGAAGAAGCCACCGAACAAATTAAAAATGCGATTGAAGGATACAAAAATAATAATTGCAAACAAGTCCAAGGAGAATTGCACACATTAAAAGGCAATGCGGGTACTTTGGGAGCCATGCGCTTATACGAAATAACGAGAATAATAGAAGAAAAAGCAAAATATTGTGATTTTCAACTATTTGAAAGTGAGACAATTACACTTCAAGAAGAATTTGAAAAGTTTAAGAAAGAATTAAAAACTATAGAAGAAAAAGAAAAATGGAGATAGAAGGAAAACAATAAAATGAATAAGTA